>PCUD01000116.1:50251-103861 GCA_002786785.1 Ignavibacteriales bacterium CG18_big_fil_WC_8_21_14_2_50_31_20
TTTACTTTTTTGAATATTGGCCAATTCTACTGATAGTTTTTGGCATTTATGTTATCTTTAAACAAAAAGAGCAAAAATCTTTTAATCTAGAAAATGAAAATGTTAGCGGAATTGATATTGATTACATTGATGATGTTTCAATTTTTGGTGGTGGAAATAAATCCATTATTTCACAAAATTTCAAAGGTGGAAAAGCCACTGTAATACTTGGTGGATCTCAATTGGATTTTCATCAAGCAAGCCTTGCAGAAGGTACAAATATACTTGATGTAACAGCTCTTTTTGGTGGAATGGAAATTACTGTACCGCGCGACTGGAAAGTAATTGTTAATGTAACCTCTGTGTTTGGTGGTGTTGACGACAAGCGTGTAATTAATGTAAACCAAGTTTATGAAAACAACAAAATATTAGTCATAAAAGGAGCTGCTATATTTGGTGGTTGTGAGCTAAAAACATACTAATTTGATGAAAATATTAAATCTAAAAAATATTGATTACCGCAAAATATTGACTTTAATAAATGTTATAATTGGATTTCTATTCCTTCTTTTTATGTACTTTGTTGAAAATATTGAGTTTGAACTTGCAATAGTTGATGTTATTATAACTTGTGGACTATTTATTTTAGTAACCTTTGCTTTGTGGTATCCAAGCAATTATTTTAATATTGAATCATATTCTTTACCAATTCTTTTGTTAAATAATTTTATTATTGCTTTGCTTACTTCAATATTTACTATGACTTTAGCATATTTAATAATAACATTATTAAAACCAAATTATGAAACATATTATATTTCCACATTTAGCTTACGATTTTCATTTGGAACTTTATGGATTGTAATTGTAATAATTCTAAACTATGTAGTCATTTTTTATAAAAATATAGCAAAAAAAGTACTTGCAGAATCAAAATTAAATTCTCTTATTGCAGAAGCTGAATTAAAATCGTTAAAATATCAAATAAATCCACATTTTATTTTTAACTCACTTAACTCAATATCTTCGCTCACAATTACTAATCCAGAAAAAGCACAAGAAATGGCAATAAATTTATCTCAGTTTTTGCGCAAAATTCTTGCCGGAAATGATGTAAAAAAAGTTTCGCTCGAAGAAGAATTAAAAAATGTTGAATTATATCTTAAAATTGAAAAAGTTAGGTTTGAAAATAGGTTGGAATTTTCAATTAATTTAACAGATGATTGCAAAAGTGTTCTTATCCCAAATATGATTTTACAACCTTTAATTGAAAATTGTATTAAACATGGTGTTTACGAAAGCAGTGAAACAATTCATATTGATTTTAATTGCTCGAAAAATGGGAACTATATTGAAATAAATATTTCCAACAATTTTGATCCAAAACTTTCAAATAAAAATGGAGAAGGAATTGGTCTTCAAAATATAAATAGTCGGCTTAAGTTAATTTATAACAGACCTAATTTAATTTCTATCAAAAAATTGGATAATGTTTTTACGGTTATTTTATTGATTCCTCTTGAATTCAAAAAATAAAGAGAAATAAAAGTGTTGAAGTTTTGTAAATGGAAACAAGAATAAAAAATTATAAATAGTTAGAAAAAGAGAAAATTGATGAAAGTAATAATTATTGATGACGAAAAACTTGCAAGAGATTTGGTTAGAAATTTTTTACAATCATTTGAAAATATTGAAGTTATTGATGAATGTGAAAATGGATTTGAAGGTATTAAATCGATAAATGTGCATAATCCAGATTTGATTTTTCTTGATATTCAAATGCCAAAATTAAATGGTTTTGAAATGCTTGAACTTTTGGAAAATAATTATAACATAATTTTTACTACTGCTTATGACCAATATGCTTTGAAAGCTTTTGAAGTAAATGCAGTTGATTATCTACTAAAACCGTTTTCGCGAGAGAGATTTGCCGAAGCTGTAAAAAAGGTGATTGAAAAAATTAGTAATTCAAAGAATAACGATAAACAAATTTTACGTCATTCCGATTTTATTCAATCAGATGAAAAATTAAACAGAATTGTTGTAAAAAAAGGTAGCAAAATAATTGTTTTGCCAATAGATTTAATAAAATATTTGGAAGCCCAAGATGATTATATAAATATTATTTCTTCAGAAGGTTCGTTTCTGAAACAAAACAGAATGAAATATTATGAGGAACATCTACCCAATTCCTTTATCAGAATTCACCGTTCATATATTGTAAATCTTAGCGAAATAAAAGAAATTGGTTTACTTGAAAAAGATAATCATATTGTTGTTTTAAAAAGTGGGGGAAAACTTCCTGTTAGCAAGAGTGGATATATTAGGCTAAAAGAAATAATTAGATTATAAATATGAAATTAAATCATTCTTAAACAAAATAAAAATGAGTTTATATATCTAATTTATTGACAATTTCATTAGATTTTTCTATTTTTCGAACATTAACACAAAATAGTCGAAAAAATGAAAAACGAAAAATTTGATAAGAAAAAAGAAGAAATAAAAGCCGCTGGAATAAAATCATTTGCTGCTTATGGATATGCCAAAACAACTTTGGAAGATATTGCAAGCATGATGGGAATGAAAAAGAATTCACTTTACTATTATTTTGAAAGTAAAGAAGCTCTTTTGCGAGAGTTGGTTGAAAGTGAAATTAATGCGCATTTTGTCTTTTTGCAAAATATTATCTCTGAAAAATTGCCAGCAGATAAAAAAATTTTAAAAGTAATAAAGAGTTTAGCCTTATTTATTCGCGAAAGAACATTAAGTTATACAGTTAAGCTAAGTGCATTTATTGAATTAAGTAAAGTAATAAAAAATGAATTCAAAGATTTACAGAATACTGAATGCAAAGTGATTGAAGCAATTTTAATTGAAGGTGTTGAATCTGGATTATTTATTAAACACGATACAAAAACTGTTGCTAAAGATATCGAGTACCTCGTACCAGCAATATTTAGAAGTCAATATACAGATTCAAATGCAGAGTTTGTTCATGAAGTTGATTTTGAAAATATATCGTTAATGGTTGAACGCTTGATAAATTATATTATAAATGGAATAAAAGTAAAAAATAAATAATGGAGTGTTGTCATATTATGAAAATTAAACTATTCTTATTTGGAGTTTTGCTAAGTTTTAGCGCGCTCTTTGGTCAAAAAGCAACCATTGATTTAAATGATGCAATTAAAATTGCTTTGCAAAACAACAGAGAAATTGAGATTGCAAAAATGGATGTAAACAAAGCAGATGCAGCAGTTTCGGAAGCTTTTGGCTATGCTTTACCATCTGTAGATTTTACAGCGGGGTTTACGCATTTTCTTCAAAAACCACAGACATCTTTTCCAGATTTTGGGGCAATGCTAAACAACTCAACTTATAGCGTTTTATTTGATGAAAATATAATTCCCCGTGATAACAATAAGTTTTTACCAATGGATTTTAAACTACAAACTTTTGCACAATCAAATAATTATGAAACAAAAATTCAAGTAACACAAATTTTATTTAATTCCGCTGTTTTTACTGGAATTGGAGCTTCCAAAATTTATCGTGATTTAGCCGTTCAATCACTTAAAAATACAATTGCGAAAACTGTTTTAGATATTAAAAAGGCATATTATGGCGTGCTTTTAACTCGCGATTTATACACTATTGCAAAAACGCGTTTTGATAATGCCAACGCCCATCTTAATAATATTAAAGCAATGCGTAAGCAAGGTTTAGTTTCAGAATATGCAGAAATGCAAGTTGAAGTACAAGTTGAAAATATTAGACCATTGTTAATCCAGTTAGAAAATGCAAATACTGATGCAACAAATGGACTTAAAATTTTGCTAAACATTCCCCAAGAAAACCAAATTGATTTGACAGGAAAAATGGTTTATGAGGATGAGGTATTACCTAATGAAAGTGAATTAATTGCCGAAGCAAAATCTTACAATTTAAATTTGAAGGCATTAAAAATTAAAAATCAACTTGACGATGAATTTGCATCCATCAATAGAGGTGAGTATTGGCCTACTATTGCCGCTTTTGGTAATTACACTTACGCAGGTTCAAGTGAAGATTGGAATTTTAATAATTATTCATCATCTATTGTTGGCTTAAATTTTTCTATCAATTTGTTCCAAGGTGGCAGAACAAAAAACAAAGTTCAGCAAGATATTATTGTTTCAAAACAAACGGGTGAACAAATTAAAAGTTTAACAAATGCGACAGAAATGCAAGTAAAATCAAAACTTAATGATTTAAATAGAGTAAAAAAACAAATTGATGCTATGCAAAGAAATATTTCGTTAGCAGAAAGAGCTTATGAAATTGCTGAAAATAGATTTAAAGAAGGCGAAGGTAGTGAACTTGAAGTTAAAGATGCAGATGTATCTTTAAGCGAAGCAAAAATTAATTACACTAATGCTGTGCATGATTTTTTAGTTGCAAAAGCTACACTTTACAATTTAATAGGTAGAGTTGATGAACAGTATTACAGTTATGTATCAGATTATTTAGAAGATTAGGTTAATAAAATTGAAAAATTAATTAAAGGAAAAGTTATGAAACGAGCGTGCAAAATCAACTACGCAAAAGAAAATGATTATAATTGCGAGTTCCATCTGACAAAAACAAATAGTTATAAACAGATGAAACATGGAATGAAATATTTATTCTATTTCACAGTAGTATTTCTATTTACTGTTGTAGGATTTACGGGGTGTTCCGGTGAAGACAAAGAAGAATCAAAAAGTATGGAACAAATCCAAAAGGAAGAAGGCTTTCCAGTTACCATTGAAAATATTACGTACAAACCATTTGTTAAACATTTAACATATTTTGGAAAATTTAGCGGCGAAAAAGAGACAATTGTTGGCGCAATGATTGGTGGAAGAATTGAAAAAATAAATGCCCGTCCTGGTGATTATGTTAAAAAAAATGATGTAATTATTATATTTCCAGAAGATTCACCTGCTTCACAATTTGTGCAAGCTAAATCTGCTTATGAAAATTCAGAAAAGACTTATAACAGAATGAAAGCACTTTATGAAAAAGGTGAAATAGCTCAAGCTCAATTTGATGGAGTTGAAACAAAATTTTCTGTAGATAAGCGAAATTATGAAATTACAAAAGATATGCTAAAACTTGATGCACCATACGATGGTACAATTACAGAAATAATGGTGCACGAAGGCGATAATGTTAAAGAGAAAACAATGCTCTTTACAATTGCAAAATTAGAAAAAATGAAAATTAGAATTTGGCTTTCCGATTCTGAAAGAATGCAAATTAAAATTGGAATGAAAGCAATTGCATCTTTTAATGATAAATCGTTTATTGGCAAAGTTTCTGAATTATCACTCAGCGTAAATCCAATGACACAATCTTTTTATGCAGATTTAATTTTTGATAATAGCAAAAAGGAAATTTTGGCTGGAACTACAGCTGATGTAAAGATTATTACTTACGAAAATGAAAATTCAATTGTTGTTCCCCGTAATTTGGTTAGCAATGACAATGGGAAAAACTTTGTATTTATAGCTGAAAACAATTTAGCTAAAAAAGTTTTTGTTGCTATTTCTAACGAAACTGGAGAAAATTTTGAAATTAAAGATGAATTAAAAGTTGGCGATTCATTAATTACTCAAGGTTTCTCCAGATTAAGTGACGGATCAAAAATAAAAGTGGTTAAGTAAAGGAGACAATATGAATTTAATAAAACTTTCAGTTGAACGTCCAGTACTTACAACTGTTATTCTAATGGTCTTTATACTCTTTGGTGGATTGGCGTTCAACACATTAAATTTGAACAATATGCCTAAGGTTGAAATTCCGTATGTAACAATTACAACTATTTATCCTGGTGCAGGGCCAAAAGAAAATGAGACCTTAATTACAAAAAAGGTGGAAGATGCGGTTTCCACTATCAGCCAAATAAAAAGAATTGAATCTTATAATATGGATGGAGTTGCAATTACTCTTATTGAATTTGCCCTTTCAAAGGATGTTGATGTAGCAAATCAAGAAGTAAAGGATAAAGTAGATCAAATTTTGAACGATCTTCCTTCGGATGCAAAAAAACCAATTATTCAAAAAATTGATATTAATGCAGCTCCCATTATGGATTTAGTTCTAAGTGGTGAAAAAGATTCAAGAGAACTTTATCATATTGCTTCAACAAGATTAAAAGACCGATTATCACAAATAAATGGTGTAGCCGATGTTAAATTAGCTGGTGGTCAAGAAAGAGAAATTAGAATTGCTCTAAAAAATAAAGTTGTTTACGAAAATTTTATTTCACTTCCGCAAATGTTAAATATTTTAGCTTCTCAAAACATTGATTTACCAAGTGGTACTTTTAAATTAGCAAATCAGGAATACTCGGTTCGTGTAAAAGGAAAGTTTCAAGATGTTAACGAATTAAAAAATCTTGAAATTCCAACAGCTTTTGGTGATAAAAGATTAGCTCAAATTGCAAATGTTGAAGATTCAGGAAAAGAAATTCGTAAACGCGCAGTATATTTTGATAGCGAAACTGGGATTACTGATTCTAATGCAGTTCGGCTTTCAATTATTAAAAGTTCGGATGGAAACGAAGTTGATGTTTCTGATGCTGTAAATGCGGCACTGCCCGAAATTCTTTCTTCTTTACCAAAAGGATTATCACTAAAAATTGTTAGTGATAACTCAGTTTTTACTCGCAGTTCAGTTGATGATACTACAAGTAATATTTCACTTGGGGTTATTTTAACTTCAATAATTTTATTCCTTTTCTTATTTAATATTCGTTCAACAATAATTGTTGCACTTTCAATGCCAGCTTCAATCATATCAACCTTCTTGCTTTTCCAATGGTTTGATATGAGCTTAAATGTTATGTCGTTAATGGGTATTTCTGTTTCTGTTGGTGTGCTCGTATCCAACTCTGTGGTTGTAATTGAAAATATATTTAGGCATAAAGATATGGGAAATTCCCCCAAAGATGCTTCCATAAAAGGAACAACTGAAGTTGCAATTGCAGTTGTTGCAGCAACATTAACCAATGTTGTTGTGTTTCTTCCAATTGCAAATATGTCTTCAATGGTTGGAATGTTTATGAAAGAACTTGCTCTTGCCGCTGCATTTTCCACTATATTTTCCCTATTGTTTTCTTTTACATTAACACCAATGTTAGCCTCTTTAATGATTAGAAAAGATGGGAAAGTAAATAGACTTGCTCAAAAAGCTGATGCTTTCTATTTAACATGGGATAATTTTTATCGTAAAATTCTTACTAAATCTTTAAAAAATAAATTTGTAAGTTTAATAATAATTGCTTTTTCCTTTGTGCTGTTCATTATATCAGTTTTATATTACGGACCGAAAATTGGTTTTGATATGATGCCTCAATCTGATAATGGTTTATTGCAAGTTACTGTTGAGCTTCCACAAGAATATAATATTTACGAAACTGGTAAAGTTCTGAAAACAATGGAAGATAAAATCAAAAAGTATCCTGGAATGAAAAGCATTGTTACAGAACTTGGTAAAATTACGGATATAAACACTGGAACAAATGTAGCACGTATGGATATAAATTTTGTTCTAGCTGATCAAAGGGAACAAAAACTTGATTATTATATTAATGAGTTTGTTAAAGAACTTTCTGTTATTCCTAATGCAAGATTAATTACAGTTGATTACAAGTCATTTGGTGGTGGCGGAGCTCCAATTCAATTCTTTGTTATGGGGCAAGATCTTGAAGTTTTGAATAAACTTAAAAACGAAATTTTTACTAAAATACAAGATATACCTGGACTTATAAATCTTGATCAAAGTTCTCGTGAAGGCAAACCTGAAATTACTATAATTCCAAACAGAAAAAAACTTAGTGAGAGTAGTATTTCTGCACAAGAAATTGCAATAACAGTTCGCTCTGCCTTAGAGGGAATTGTAGCTTCAAAATACTTAGAAGATGGTGAGGAATATGATATTACAGTAACAATGAATGACGCTTCAGTTGATTCGCCAGAAAAAATTGGAAAAATTTCAATACCTTCAAGAAATGGTAATGTTTACAGAATTTCTCAATTAGCTGATGTGAAATTTACTAAGAGTTATTCAAAGATTTTGCATCGTGATAAATATGTAACAATTCAGTTTACAGGTTCACCTGCTCCCGGTATTCCATTAGGAAATGTAACAAATGAAATTGAAAATAGGATGAAAGGAATTAATTTTCCAGAAGGATATAAAATTAAATGGTCTGGAACAGCAGAAATGATGAAAGAAATGGTTACTGATATGGGATTTGCATTTGTTTTGGCAATGCTTCTAACTTATTTATTACTTGCTGCAATTTTGGAAAGTTTTGTTCAACCAGTATTCATTTTGCTAACAGTACCACTCGCAATTATTGGTGTACTTGCTTCGCTATACTACACTGGAATTGCGTTCGCAATCACATCGTTAATGGCAATAATAATGTTAATTGGTATAGTTGTAAATAACGCAATTCTTATGCTCGATTATACAAACCAACTTGTTCGTGAACAAAATCTTAATGTAAAAGATGCATTAATCGAAGCATGCCCTACAAAACTAAAACCAATTATAATGTCAACTTTAGCAATTATTTTAGGTATGTTACCTTTGGCTATTGGAATTGGTTCTTCTGGTGTTGAAATGAGACAACCCCTTGGTGTAGTTGCAATTGGTGGTTTAATTGTTTCAACTGTCTTAACTTTATTTGTTGTTCCAGCTTTCTATTACATTTTTGAAGATAGAAAAAATAAATCGGCAAAAAAAATATAGATTGATTTTGAGGTGCATTTATTATAGAATGCACCTCACACTTAAGAGGAGGTAATTATGGAGCACTTAAAAAATATTGAATTTACTAATAGTGAATTCAATTGTGAGATTGAAAATGATGTGGCTATCTTAACTATTAAAGGAAATGCTTTTAACTCTGTTTCATCTGTCGCTCGAAATACTGATATTATTCCTTGGTTTGATAAAGTTGAACAATCGGAAAATGTAAGAGGCGTTTTGGTATTAAATGAAAATGAGGCAATGTCCGAAAAAGCATATAATGAGTTTTTAGCAGAAATTATTGGTAGTGATTTTGACCCGCAAAATCCAAAAGAAATTTCTCGATTTACTAAAAATGAAATTAGAACACGCGAAATAACTATTTTGGGAAACATTATCAGAAAAATAATTTCGTTTAAAAAATTACTAATCATTGGAATTAATGGTGATATTGTATCTCCATTCTTTGGGCTTTCACTTGCTGCCGATTTTCGTTTTGCTTCAACTAATACAAATTTTGTCCTCTCACACATAAAATACAGACTTCACCCAAGTGGAGCATTACCTTTCTTTCTGCCAAATTATCTTTGCCAATCTCAAGTAGCAGACCTTCTATTCAGAGGTACAAAGTTACCAGCAACAGAACTAAAAAAATTAGGACTAATAAATGATTTTTATGATGAAACTGAATTTATTGAAAGGACAAAAGCTGAAGCCACTCAAATCTGTAAAGTAAGCCTAAATGTTGTTAAAAGCACCAAAAAGCTACTTTATCGTTATAATAATTCTCTAAATGAATATTTTGATTTAGAATCCGAATTTATACTAAAATAAATTTTATAACCCTTCAAAAATTCAAAAGCCATTAAACAATAAGTATAATGGCTTTTAAATTACAAATTAGAAATCCAAAGATTTTATTAAAATTGTTTCAAGAATAAAATCTATGAGTAATTGCAAATAGAAGATTTAATAAAACTAGGATGTTGATTATTAAATTTGCTCTAAATATTTTTTTAATGTTTTCCTGTGATAATGTTGCAACATTATTTTTAAGCTCAATTCTAATTTTTTTTGCGGTTGGAATTACAAGTGCTCCAGTAATGATTAAAATCGCAACTAAAATAATTTGTTTTGTTGCTAACCAATGATTGCTTGACATATCGAAAAAGCCATATCCAGAATTTAGGACAAGCAATATTCCAGTAATCAATATGCCAATTGAGCCAACAATTCCAAAAATATTTGTAAACATCAAATAATTTGAAATATTTTCATTAACTGAAATTCCTTTATTTATTTTGCTTCGTAAAATAAATTCTACAGCAAAAAATGCGAGCCAAATTCCAGAAAAGATTATGTGCAGAGTAATATATGTTTGGTAGATATTCATTTGTTTCCTTTATATTTTATTATGTTGTTTAGTTTTTATGTATTAATATCTTTCAAGTTTAAAATTTTCCCCAAGGTAAAGCTTTCTTACATCTTCATCTTCAGCTAAGGCAGTTGCGGTTCCTTCTCTAAACAGATTTCCATTTATCAAAATATATCCACGGTCAACAATACCAAGAGTTTCGTGCACATTGTGGTCTGTTATTAAAATGCCAATTCCTTTATGTTTAAGATTTGCCACAATTGTCATAATATCTTCAACTGCAATTGGATCAACACCTGCAAATGGTTCATCCAACAGAATAAATTTTGGGTCGCTTGCTAAAGCACGAGCAATTTCAGTTCTTCTTCTCTCTCCGCCGCTTAGCTGAAAACCTTTGCTATCTCTAATATGAGTTATGTTTAATTCCTCCATCAACGATTCCGCTTTTTCCTTCCGTTTTGAATTATCCATTTTAATAAGTTGAAGAATTGCCATTATATTCTCCTCAACCGTAAGTCGCCTAAATACCGATGCTTCTTGAGGTAAATAGCCAATACCCATTTTAGCCCGCTTGTACATTGGCTCCGAAGTAATTTCAACATCATCTAAAAAGACTTTTCCACTTTTGGGCTTTATCATTCCTACAATCATATAAAAAGTGGTTGTCTTTCCAGCACCGTTTGGCCCAAGCAGACCAACAACTTCCCCTTGATTTAAACTAACCGAAACGTTATCAACAACAGTTCTTTTTTTATAAACTTTAACTAAATCTTCACTTCTTAAAGTTAATATTTTTGACATCTATTTTCTTCCTTGAATTAAAACGGATTTCTTAGGCTTATTGTTATAAATTATAAATGATGGAATTGTAAAATCTAACTCATTTCCTTTTATTAAATTTTCTGGATGGTACTCACTTTGAACAGATTCATACATTGAAACATTTACTACAGCGTTATCATCAAATTTCATTTTTGCTCTACTGGAACTTGATTTAATTAATCCATTTGGTTCACCTTTTTCAAACATAAAATAAATACTTAAAACTTCACCTTTAACATCTGTTAATTTTAATTTCCCTTTGCTAAAATAAAGATTTATTTTATCACCAGAAATTTGGTCAAAACGATAATTATATTTTTCATTTTTGGAAAGGATCGTAGCTTCATTTCTAATATGAATAGAATCAAGTTTATTATTCGATAAAAATATGTTTATGGAATCACCAACTAATTGTGAATTTGTGTACCAAAGTACAGGTGAATTTTTATCGTTCTTTATTTTTTTTATCATTAATCTATTTTCATCTCTATAAAGCACTGTATAATTATTAACTGATGATAATTCGCCCCTAATAATTTTAACTGAATCAATTGCTAATAATTTTTTAACAGAATCTTCTTTTGATTCAAACGCTTTTGCTCGTATTAATAAGGTATCTAATTTACCTTCGTTAGTAGTATCAATTTTGGTTAAAAGTGGATTTCCAATAATTCTAGTAAAGTTTATTTCACCATCATCAATTAGTTCATTTCCAATAATTGTAAGCTTCTGTTTTTTATTTACAATACGTACATTTCTAAAAGCATTTGATTTTTTGATTGTCCTTAGATGAATCAAACTATCACAAAAAATTATAGATTCTTTGTCCGAGATATTTACATTTCCAACAGCAATTGCTTTTTGAATTTCACTAAAATATGTAAGTGTACTTGATTTTAAAGTATTGATAGAATCAACAAGCTGAACATTTGAATTAAAAACGGATTTTTCCAAATTGAAATAATAGTAACCAGAATCGGCAGTAAGTACAACATGCCCGTCTTTTAGTGTCAATTTTCTGTCAGAATAAATATACTTTTCATCACCAAAATAAAAACCTTTATCAGAAGTAATTGTAATAGTATCTTGAGTAGCAATTACATTTCCGATTAATTCTGCGTTATTATTTGTCAAATTTTGAATGGCTTTATTGCAAGTAACTTTAACATTTCCTTGCGTCATAACTACATTACCAATAACCTCACGAAAACTAATTCCATCTATTGTTTTACCAATTAAAGAATCACCAATGACTCGGATTATTTCGGATTTTTCTTGAGCAAGAAGAGAGGAAAACAAAAGTATGATTATATGAAATATTTTTTTCATTATTTTGCTTTCGAAGTAGTTGTTTGGTAAGTAACATTTTTAATAACGTAATTTTCAATATTTTGGTCAGAAACTAAACCAAAACCCTCAATTACTTCGGTTTCAGTTGTAATTCGCACAAACTTTTCACTCACAATTTTTTCATCTGCTTTTCTCCACATTAATTCATCGGTTTCCAATTTAACGTGCGAACTATCGTTAACTGCAACCACGCTATCAAGCGCATACATATCTTGAGTAGCATCATCAATTTTGCCTTTTTTTGATGTTAATTGAGATGACTTATTTCCTAAAGAATTAAAAAACTCTACTTTAACATTTTTTAACAATTTTTCTTTAGGACTTTCATAAGCTTCCATGTAATCTGTGTAAAGAATTGCTTTCAAATTGCCGTTATCAGTAAATATAATTTTAGAATTCCAACTTTCCAGAATAGGAATGTTCTCTTCTTCCATTGTTAAATCTACTTTTGGTTTAATGTTTTCATTATTACATTGAATAAAAAAAACACTAATTATTAAAATGAAGACGTATTTTGCTTTAATTTTAATCATAACTCAGTTTTTCAATCATTTCAAGTACATTGTTTAAAATGCTTCCATTAATATCTATATCAATAGTAAAATCAACAATTCGCTTAACTTCACGTCTAGCACTATTTGGAGCTATTGCAATTCCAGCTTTTTGCAATAATGGAATATCAAGCATATCATCACCAATATAAAGCACATTTGAAAATGTTAAATTCAATTGTTTAAGAATTGCTTGAACTCCTCCAACTTTATTAAACGACGATGTAATAACAATGCAATTATCAATTGCAGTAAGGTTATTAGTTAATTCATCTTCTTTACGCTGAGTAATAATACCAGCATAATACTTTTTCGATTTTAATTTTTTTGTAAATTCTTTAACACAATTTAAAAGCACATCTTCATTTTTGTCTTTATTAAGAATTAAAACTCCATCTAAATCAAAAAGAAATATTTTAACGTTTGCAATTTTTTGTTTTATATCTTTATCGAGTATAATAATCAAACTCCTTCAAATAAATCATCTTGGTTAATTCCGCGCTTTGTTCTTTTTTTATTAAATCTTTTGTAAGCTAAATCGGTTGCTTCTCTGCCACGCGGAGTTCTTTGAATAAATCCTTGTTGTATTAAAAATGGTTCGTAAACTTCTTCAATTGTACCAGCATCTTCATTAACACTAACAGCAAGTGTACTTAAACCAACAGGTCCGCCATTAAACCGTTCAATAATGGAAAGAATTATATCTTTATCCATTTCATCCAAACCATCTTCATCAACTTCCAAAGCTTTTAAGGCTTTTTGAGTTGTTGCAATATCAATTTTATTTATATTATCAAAATCAGAAAAATCACGGGTTCTTCTAAGTAATCTATTAGCAATTCGTGGAGTACCTCGTGAACGTTTTGCTAATTCTAAAGCGGCATTTTCATCAATAATAACATCTAACAAATTGGCTGAGCGAATAACAATATTTTTGAGTAACGCACTATCGTAATAATCTAATCTAAATTTTATTCCAAAACGATCTCGCAAAGGAGCAGTAAGTAAACCAGCACGAGTAGTAGCTCCAATTAATGTATATTGCGGAAGTTTTATTTGAATGCTTCTTGCATTAGGACCAGTATCTATCATAATATCCAACTTATAATCTTCCATAGCCGAATATAAATACTCTTCAACAACTGGACTTAATCTGTGTATTTCATCAATAAATAAAACAGAATTTTCTTCTAAATTAGTTAAAATGCCTGCTAAATCGCCAGGTTTTTCAAGTACAGGACCAGAAGTGAGTTTTAAATTAACACCCAATTCGTTAGCAATAATATTTGCAAGGGTTGTTTTCCCAAGTCCCGGTGGTCCAGTAAGAAGAACATGATCAAGGCTTTCACCTCTCTTTTTTGCAGCACCAATAAAGACTTTTAAATTGTCAGTAATTTTCTGTTGCCCACTAAATTCGTTGAAATTTTTGGGGCGCAAAGCCTTTTCAATAGTAACTTCTTCATCTAATTTATTTGGATCTCTAATTGGTAAATCATGCATCAAAAAACCTATTCCAATCTAAAATTTTTTCTAAAATAATTAAACTTTCTTACTCTAAATTTATCAATTCCTAAGGATATAAATATCATTAAAATTAACATTAAAGTAACAGCTATCGCTGTTGATTCGGCAGATAATGAATTTCCAATTATTTGAGATAGACCAATGGAAGTTGGAGAACCATATAAAATCACTAAATGAATTATATAAATCCACAAAGAATTTTTAGAAAATGATTGAACAACTTTTGGTAAAGAACTACTGAGTGTGCCAATAAAACTAAAAATGGATAAAAGAATTAATAATGCACCAAATCTCAAAACGGAATCAAAATAGACAAAATCAACAAATTTGGATGAATAGAATAGTGCGATACCAATAATTAAAATTATAAATAAATTTAACTTTTTTGTAATAAAACTATTTTCTTGTGAAATTATAAATCCCCAAATTGCTCCGAAAAAGACAAATTCCAGATAAGGAAATATTGGGAATATTGATCCAAATTTACTTGTAAAATAAGAAGCTATAAAAATATTTTTGGTGTTTTCCCACTCAAATTGAAGAAAAAGTGGAGAACCAAAAAAAACGATAATTGTCAAAATTGAAAAAGTAATAATTGGATTAACTTTTATTTTTAGTGACAAATATGAAAAAAAGACAATCAGTAATAATCCAATACCAATAAGGTGAAGTGCATCAACCGTAAAAAAAGTTAACCATTGCGAATAGCTTACATAAGCAATATTAAAAAATTTTATCGTCGGATATCTTAAAAGATAACCAATAAGAATAAGTGTAATTCCACGATAAATTCCTTTTAAAATTCTGGGGTTAATTGTATAATCAAATTCTTTTTGGGATAGTAAATATGAAAAGACAAATCCTGCAGAAAAAATAAACAGTGGCGCTGTAAAAGCACGAAAAAAAAGCCATAATTGATAAAAGTTAGAATTGATATCAATTGATGAAATATTTAATAACGAATGAGTTGTATGCCCTTGAATCATCATAAAAACGGCAAAAGCTCGCATCAAATCAATTGAAAGAATTCTGTTAGCATCTGTTTTATTCAAAGAATTTACTCTCACCTAAACAAGTTGGCGTGGATGATTTTTCACCCATTCAACCACGTAATTAGAAATTTGTGAAGTGGATGCACCTGGAGTAAACAATTCGCCGACACCTAATTCCTTTAATTTTTTGATGTCTTCATCTGGAATTATTCCACCTCCGAATAAAAGCACATCATCCATTTGCTTTTCTTTCATTAGGGTTAATATTTTTTTGAATATTGTATTATGGGCACCTGATAAAACACTAATTCCAATTGCGTGAACATCTTCTTGAATGGCAGCTTCAACAATCATTTCGGCAGATTGTCGCAGACCAGTATAAATAACTTCCATTCCAGCATCTCTAAGTGCAGCTGCAACAATTTTAGCACCTCTATCGTGACCATCCAATCCAGATTTAGCGACAATTACTCTAATTTTTTCATTCATTTTTTAAGCCTCAAGATATTTCTTTCGTTTTGGAAATACTCCAAAAATTCCACCAGTATGCACAAAAAGAATTTTGCAATTTTTCTTTTCTTTAAGAAAATTTTCATAAAACGCATAAAAAGCTTTGCCAGTGTATGTTGGGTCTAATAAAATTCCTGTTGTTTGAAATAGTTCTTTTATTACTTTTAATTTTTCATCAGTAATGTTTTTATAACCTTCTTCAGAATAGCCATCTAAAATAATAAGATTATCGTAATTAACTTTAACTTTCAATTTAAAATCAACAATTGCGTCTTCAACTAATTGAATAATGGCGGAGCGGACAAATTCTGGGTCATCCAAAACATTAACAACATAAATTTTAATTTTTGAGCCTAACAAAGCAGCACCAAGCAGCATTCCAGCAGAAGTTCCTCCACTACCATAAGCAGAAAGAATTCCTTTAATTTTTGTAAGTTTTTTTTGCTCTTTTAATTCATTCATAAAATTTATGTATCCCCACAAACCAAGTGGAGTTGAGCCACCCGAAGGCAAAACATAAACTTTGTGTCCTTCCTTTTGTAATTTTTTGCTTTCTTCTAACATAATTGAACTGACATTGGCATAATCATTTTTTGATAAATACACAATTTCAGTTCCAACAAGTTGGTCAAGAAATAAATTTCCATCAGGATTTTGTGTTTCACTTCCCCAAAGGAAAAGTTTTGTTTTTACTCCAATTTGTCTTGCTGCAATTGCAGTTGCTCTTGCATGGTTTGACTGATCGCCACCAGATGTAAATAAATAATCGGCATTTTTCTTTTTTACATCTGCAAGAATATAATCCAATTTTCGAATTTTGTTACCTGTTAGTTCCGTGCCAGTAAAATCATCTCTTTTAATTAAAAATTGGGTTCCCCTAAATTCAATTTTTTGAATTGGGGTTGGAAGATTTGCAATTTTAATTTTTTTTGGAGTTTTCATAACAACCTTCTTATTTTTTGTTTTCAAAGTATTTTCGCGCAATTTCAAGATCAGTTTGATTATTTATTGTTAAATATTCTTCCTCTGTAACTACCATTTTAATTTTGAGTCCGTGTTCAAGCAATCGTAATTGTTCAAGTTTTTCAATTCTTTCTAAATCAGTTGGTGCTAAATTACTAATTGTTTCAATTGCTTCATTTGAATAAGCATAAATTTCTATATGTTTATAAATTTCGGCACTAAAAACTTTTTCAATATTTGTTTTAGCATCTTTAACAAAAGGAATTGGTGAATAAGAAAAATATAAAGCGTGATTATTATAATCAAACACAACTTTTGGAACTACAGTAGATTTCATTTCATCAACAGATTCAATTTTTTTTGCTAATGTTGTTATAAAAGTATCAGGGTCAAAAAGATGTGGTTCAATAACTTGGTCAAGCATTTTTGGACTCACAAACGGATTTGCGCCTGGAATATTTAGAAAAACATCGGCTGACATTTCGGATGCAATATAAGCAACCCTTTCGGTACTTGTTAAAAATTCTTTTGGTGTTAACTTTGCTTTTGCTCCAAACGAACGGACAGCTTTATATAAAACCTCATCATCAACAGCAATTATAACATCATTCATTAATTTTGATTTTTTTGCATTTTCGTAAGTGTGTTGAATTACCGTCTTTCCACCAATATTTGCAAGTAGTTTACCCATAAGTCTGGTTGAGGCAAAGCGAGCGGGAATTATTCCTACAATATTCATTTATTTATATTCTACTTAATTACTTTTGGAACTTTGAAATACTTATCTGTTTTATATAAAGTATTTTTAAGTGCATCTTCTGTTGAAATTGATTTTTTTTGAACATCTTCCCTAAATACATTTTCACCATCAACTGGATGTAAAAGGGGTTTTATATTTTCGGTATCTAACTCATTTAACTTATCAACATAGGTAAGAATTTGATTTAATTGAGTTGTATATTCATCTATTTCGTTTTCATTAAATTTCAATTTTGCAAGTTTTGCAATATGTTCAACTTCATTTTTTGTAACTGACATTTATTTCCCTTATCTACTAATTTTAAAACTAAGTGTTTTGTTAAAACCGTTTTGTGTATCATCAACGGTTAGTGAACCAGTTCCAGCCAAAGCAGAACTTGGAGCAGATATTTGTACATTTGAATTTTCTGGTGGATTAATTTCTGTAACAATTAGTGAAGGATTTGTTCCCCAACTATAAATTGGACTTTTAGTATCTCCAAAAGTTGATAAATTAAGCTCAACTGGGTAGCCTCCTGCAATTAGTGTAAACACAGAATCTCCAAGTGGATTAGCAAATGTAGAATTAATATAAATACCTGGAATTGGGTCAAAAAATCCCGCACTGCTAAATGTTCCATCGGCAACAGAATATATTTGATTTCCAACAACTCTTAAATAAATTGAATGCTCATTATTTCCACGTTTAGGACTTGAGTATTCCATCCAATAAAAACTATTTGCATAAGTTTCTATTTCTTGCTGAATTTGCAAAAACACTTGATTTAATTCGCTTAATTCCGTTATTGTAAAAGCTCCTTGATTACCAATTTCTTTCAGAATTTCTGGTTCAATTTCAGAACCTAGACCAACAGTGTAAACCTTTTTTTTACCAATTGCATTTAATGCATCGGATAAAGTTTTACTTCCTTGTGTATCATTTCCATCTGTGAATAATACAAGTGAACCTTGGATAATATTATCAGGAGTAATTATATCAGTCCAATGTGAAACTCCCTCAATTACAGAACCGTAAAGATTAGTGCTTGCAAATCCACTTCCAATATTATCTATTGCATTTTTTAATGCATTTTTATCTGTAGTAAAATCCATAACTATTTCGGGGCTGCTCGAAAATTTATAAAGTGCCACTTGTTGCTGAGTAGTCATATTGTTAACAAAATTTTTCGCGGCATCTTTCAAAAGTTGTAAACTATTTGCATCATCACTAATACTTGTGCTATTATCAATCATTAAAACTGTTTTTAATAAATAAGGATTAGCCAACCGCTTTGTTATTGATAAATTTGACTCAAATATTGAAACAGTTTCGCCATCTTCAGAAATTTCAAAATCATTTATTGTTAAATAATCAATTCCTTTGTTTGAAATATCTGTTGCTTGAAACATCATTTTTACAATATTTGGGGTAGCTGTAGTAACAGTGTGTGTAGTTAAAACATATCCAGGTGGAATTGTATAAATTTGGCTAGTTGTAAAATGCCAAATTGGGCTACTCTTTTGTGTTCCATCGCTAAAGTTTGCAACTACATTCCAGTAGTAAACAGCATTTGTTCCACTAGCAATAACATCTGTAAATTTATCGGTTGTGTTGGATTTTATGATAGTAACTGGTGGAGTTACTTTGTCAAAATATATTGTGTAACTTGTTGCACCAGAACATTCCCAACTTAAACGTTGATAATTTTGAACGTTAATTGCTCCAGTTGAAGGTGTTGGTGAGTAAGGTATTGTTTTATCATTAGGTTTAATTGGATTAGTAATATTTTTATCCAACTTACAAGAACTGAATACAACACTTAATATTAATATAACCCACAAAATTTGTCGGTTCATTTTTTACCTAATATTTCTAATTTTTGATACTGCAAAATTATTCAATTATTAGTCAATTATAAAGTAGAAACTGTAAAGACCGAATGAACTACGTCTTTATGCAACTTATTGGATACAAAAAACCCACGAAATATTTCGTGGGCTTTTAGTTAAATTAAAAATTAACCCCAACCGAAAAATGTTGAGCATCTTTTAATATTCCGAATTTTTGATAAGCATAATCAATAAATACTGCTAATTGAGGGGCAAAATCATACTTTAATCCAAAACCGAGTGTAAGTCCTTCTTCCGAATTTTCTAAAAGGAGTGATTTGTAACCTCCACGAAGAGCAATCATGTTAAAGACTAAATATTCTGCTCCAACATTTATTGATTCTTTATTATCACTTGGATGGAGAGCATCGACAGCTATAGTAAATTTATGGTTTTCCAAATCAATTATATCCATTCCAACACCAATTTTAAATGTTAATGGAAGAGGCCATTTATCAGTATCTAATGTTGCAAGAATTTGGTCATTATTTCCATATTGCGATGGGTCAATATCATGTTGAACATTTAAGTCGCTACCAGTAATTTGCATATCGCCACCAAGATTTGTAATAGAAGCACCAATACGCAAACCGTAAACATCCGAATGGAATAAAACTCCAAGATCAACTGCATAAGTTGAAGCAGAGCTATTCCAAATATTTTGAGAAATATATTTTACAGTTCCACCAATTGAAAACCTATCAGTAAGGTTTTTGGAATAAGTTACTGCAATTGCTAAATCATTTGCAGTAAAAGTTCCGCCAGTTCCTTCTGATTCAGCTAAAGTTGTAATTTCCATATCACCATAATCAAGATTTGTAACAGAAACACCAATAACCCCAGCGTCTCCCATATTTACAACAGCACCTGCCCAATTATAGGCAATATCTGCGAACCATTTAGAATGTGTAAAAAGTGCACCGCTTTTATTCATTCTTGCAGCGCCAGCAGGATTCCAGTAAAGAGAACTTACGTCGTTAGCGGTGGCAACAAATGCACCACCCATAGCAATAGCACGAGGCCCAATGCCAATATTTAGGAACGGTGCAGCAGTTGAGCCAGTTTTAGATTGCCCAAACAAACTCACCGATAAAGTCATCAATATGATTAATATATTTTTTTTCATTATTTCACTCCGTTACTTTAACAAGGCAAATTTGCCAATTTTTGTTTCACCATTTTGTGTCTCAACTACAAAAATATAAACGCCATAAGCAGCATCTAAATTTTCATCTGTTCGCAAATTCCAATAAACATCGCCTATAAACATATTATCTTGCTGAAGAGCTTTAATTTTATCTCCACGAACAGTAAAAATTGAAATTTTAGAACCAGGAGGAACTCGAGTAAATCTAATTTCTCGTTCTCCCCGTCCACTTGTTTGGCTACTTAATAATGCAGATTCACCACTATGAGTAACAACATAAGGATTTGGAACCACTTTGATTAAATCAAGATTCATTGTTTTTCCAGTTTCATCCATTTGTGGACCTTTTACAGCAAACGTTACCACATCGGCACTACTAAATGGTTTTGTGGTTGTGATGATTAATTTACCTGCTGTTTCTAAAGGAATTTTTGGCTCTAAATAATTTATATTTATCCTCCAAGTTCTAACATACTTTCCTAAAACATTTTCTTTAAACCATAGACTGTATGTTGTTGTTATTGTCCCTGTTTTCAAATAAACAAAATCAATTTCCTTTCCAGTAGTTTTATTAAATACTTTCAAATGAGTTTCAGCTGCTGGAATTATTGTCTTAAATGGTGGTAATTTTTTACCAATAGTATCAGCAACGGACATGTTAACAAATGTAGAATCGAAAAATTGAATTTCATAATCGTTTGGAATATTTATCCCATTATCAGCAGGTTTATCTGCATTAGTAAATATTTGGAAAGAATAATTTACAGTTTTTAGATTATTTAAATCGACAAATCCAGAAAGTGAAGTATCTTCTTTAATTACCCAATCGTTATAAATTTGTAATCTAAAACCATGAATAATTTTTGTATTTCCGGTAAAAATATTGTCTTTATTAATTAAAGTATCATAAGCTGCGGTGTAATAATCAGTATTAACGGCAACTAATTTTCCATTTACTACTACTGTGTCGGTTCCTGTTGGAACAATAATTGAGTCGCCAGGATTAACAATAGAAGTATTATTTGTTAAAGGAAAATAGACAGTATCTGGAGTTTGTAAATCGATTAGAGAATAATTTTCGGTATAACCTTGGAGAGCTGTATCTCTAAAAGTTAATTGATATGAAAAATTATTATTAATTTTTTCGTCATCTATTATTTCAACTTCAATATCGCCAGTAGCTTTATAAGTATCGTTTTTTTCAAAACTTAATAAATTGGCTTTTTCATAACCAGTAGGTCTTCTGCCAGGAGTAATAAAACCTGTATTATCATCAGTAAGAATATTACCAGTAGCTTCTCTAAAAATAAATTTTGAATTTTCAGACGGAAATATTGCCAATTCTGCATCCCCGGCATCATATGCACAAACTGCATAATAATATGTAATTCCAGGAGTTACGGTAGAATCAATAAATCTGTTTACAACACCTGTGTTATCTCCTAAGAAGTATGTAGTACCACCTATTTGCTCTAACATTGACTCAGTTGGATAATAGAACCCACTAATAGAATCTGCAATATCGTACTGAACAATTGGTTTATCAAAAGCTAGTACTCCAAATGCGTTAGTAATTGTTCGAGCATCCCTGAAGCCAGCATCAGTTGTACGATAAATTTTATATCCTTGGAAATCTAATTTTTTTGTTATAAAATCCTTAGAGCGTTCAGTTGGACCGTTATCCCAGTAAATAACAACTTTACCATCATCCTGTGTAATAGTAATTTTTGGTTTACGAGGAGGTTGTGGAAATTTATATCCAGAATTGTAAATCTGTTGAACAATTTGTTGATTGCTTTGAATATCTTTTAAATCTTCACCAAACAAAAGAGCTTCTGAAAATCGTTCAATTTTTTTAGACAATAATGGGAAGAAGCCAGATGCATATATAAAATCTCCATCTTGAGGAATTGGGGGTATAACATCAAAACGACCAGGAGTCATTCTTATCCACAAAAGTGAGTCGTTGGACATATCGGGAGAAGAGGCTTGAGCAAAGAAGTTAAAAGCTGTTAAACCAATTTGATCAGATTCATCAGGGTCAGTTCTTCCAAAGTTTGGTTCGCCTTGTGTTGGAACTCCATCTCCTTCCCCAAGGTCTTTTCCTGGATAATTATCATCGTCAGGACCTAAACCATCTTGTCCAAGGTCATCAGAAGTAACATCCCAGTCGCCATCTTCATCAATATCGTTATCGCGTTTTTCATCAATAAGTAAATCATTAAGACCTTCACCTGTAAAGTAATTTATATATTTAACAGGTTCTTGTCCCTTAATAGTTCTTGAAGTAATATGAATAGCTTCGTTTTCATCAATTAAGCCATCCAAATCATTATCAATTCCATCAGAGGCAGTGGGGTCTGGAATAGATACACCATTAACAACACTTCCAATATGCCCTTCTCTTAAAGAGACACCACTATTAACAACAATCATTTCGCCAAGAGAATACACTGTATCGGGCAAACTGCTTAAAGTATACTTAGTTCTTTCATAGGTTATTTTATCAATTAAAATAACTACATCGCCAGCGGCATAAGTTTTAGCAAGAAAATCTGGAACACCAAAACGAGGAGAAGAAAGATCTTCAGAATCACCATCATTATCAATTCCATCAAAAGGATTACCTGGAGATTCTAAATAAGCATACCCAACATAACCTACTTTTTGTCCCTTGTTACCAATACCATCACTATCCCAAGAATATGTGATTGATTTTTCAACATTAAATGACCCAAGATCATCACCACTATCGCCATCACCACCAGCAAGAGTTCCAACAACAGTTCCAAAATCAGCACGTCGATAGTTTGCAGTTCCATCGTTATGAATATCCATTAACCAAAAAACTACATCTTCTGCTAAGAAACTTGACCATTGGAAACCACGTTGCGTATATTGCAAACCCATCCCATGTCGTGATAAATCTTTATTATCGGGAATCCAAAGAGTGGCTTCGTCTGAAGAGTTTACCCCGTTAAACTCGTCGTCCATTTGGTCATCAGCAACAAAAAAGCTTTCTTGATCAGCTTGAGCAATTCCCCGCCCAAAATATCCCCACCATTCTGTATTACCATCTTTATCTACATAATCAACAACATCCGGGAAACCACCAGGATCTGTCCATCCACCAATTGGCCATGAATTTTGCAAATGACTCATTGCAACAGATTCACCATTAGGATTAATGAAACCAGGAATTGGGTTAAACCCCCAAAAATACCCTTGCGTTGGATGTCTTTCGTCACCTTGATTAGTTCGTGGACCACGAGAAATTGCAACAGATTGAAGTGTTATATTATTAGTATTTGTAAACTCAACACCAATTAATGGAGTAACATCACCAATATAATTTTCGCCAGAACCAAGGGGCCACTCGCCTCTAATATCAATTCCTTGTCGAAAACCAGTAATTGCTCCATCGTTATAAAAAGAAATTCCAACTCTGTTTCCAGTATGAAATCCTATCTTTAATAAAGTAGCATCTCCTCTGCCTTGTGCAGTAATTTGCAAAGAAAGTAGAAAAGAAATCACTATAAATATCTTTAATGTTTTTATCATCATTTTTATACCCGAAAATTTTTAAAAGTTATAAGATAAACCAACTTCAACCCTTCTTGGCTGAGAAAAGTTATTTGGATTCATAAAAATTTCATCTAACGTGTTGTAATAAGTATTAGGGTTTATTCTATCTGCTTCAGTTCTGGAAATTGTATAGTAAGGATCACCAGTATCAGTATAAACTCCTGTTGGATTATCCCAATCAAGTAAATTCATTACACGAGCAAAAATTGAAATGTATGTTGTGCCAAGTGGAAAATCCTTATAAATTCTTAAATCAACATTAAAATTAGTTGGTTTAACTGTGCTATTTCTTGGATAAGCATTTTGTGTAACACGAGTAAATTTGTTTACAGCAGGAGTATATGGTTGTCCAGTAAAGAAATTTGAAATAATTGAAAAACCCCAATTACGAGATTGTGAATAAGCAATGGAAACATTTACAGTGTGGGTTTGATTCCAATCTAAAGGAGCAATAATTGTTTCTGGCAACGCACCTCCAAGAACGGCATTACGTGCATCTGCTGGGTTGGAAGCATTACCCTTTGTTTCCGAAAAAGTATAGTCTAAATTAAGAGCTAAACCATCACTAATTCTTTGAGAATATTTTAATACAAATCCTTTTGAAAAGCCAAAATCGGAGTTGGCATAGCGACTATAACTTTGAGCTCCGCCAAATACAAGTACTTCATCGGATTGTGTACCAGTTAAATCTCTAAAATCTTCAAAGAAAACAGTTACATCAACCGCTGAAAATTCTCCAATTTGCTGTTGAAGACCAATTTCACCTTTTACTGTACTTTGTGGTTTTAAATCAGCATTACCAAATAGTGCTGAGTTACCAGAGCCAACACCAAGTTCAAATTCTGGATTTGAATACAGATACTCATATCTTGGTAATTGGAAAAAATGTCCATAAGAAAAATGAATAACACCCTGATCGGTAATTGGAAATGCAATACCAATACGTGGAGATATTTGAGTTTTAATAGATGCATCTTTATACCAATAAGCTAATCTATCTTCATCCGATTTAGCTTCTTCACCACCATCTTGAACACCATTACCATTAGCATCATTAAATTTGTTATTTGGTCTTAAAGGATTTTTATAATTTGGATCAGTTGGATCAGCAAGTACAACGCCATCAGGATTAAACATGTCAAATCTTAAACCTGCATTAATTATCATATTGAATGCTTCAACTTTTACTTGAGCATAACTTGCAAATTCAACTGGTTTGTGTAGATATTCGTTATTATCAACTGATTCTAGAGGAGGAATTTGAACATTATAGGGATTTGTTTTCTGTCCGTTTTCATCTAACATATCAACAAGGTTTATATCGTGATAATATAATTCTTGTCTCTTGTATTCAGTACCAACTTGCAAATTAATTTCTTGAGTTAACTGCGAAACCCAATCGAACTTACCAAGAAAAGCTTTTGTGCTTCTTTCAAATCTACTTTTATCAGTACCACCAACCGCATAACTATATGCAGGTGTTTGATGAATAGTATTATCAACATATTGTGTGTAGCTTCCACCATTAACTAATAACATTAAGTCAACCCAATCGTTATCTCCAAATTCATAAGGATTATTAGGATCAGTTGTGTAAATGTTTTCATACAAATAATGATGATATTCCTTAGTATAGTAGCTAGCATTTAAAGTATAAAAACTGCTATTAGATATAGCATGGTTTAAACTAAGAATATGAGAATAAGAATTTTGGAATCGTTGTAAATTATTATCTGGAGTTAATTTTGCTCCACCACTATAATTTTGATATTCTTGTTCATCACCAATAAAATTGTAGCTAATTTTCATTCCATCAGCTAATCTATATGTAAGTTTTCCTTGTCCAAAATATTTTTTGAATGGATTAAGGGAAACATATTTATCTGTTATTGTTGATTCTAAAGGGTATCCATATTTATTAAAAAACAAATAATTTGAACCAGCAGAATTTGGTGCTTCTACTGCCCTATCCGTTACAGAAAATTGGTCTCTACCATATAAATAACCCAAGTTTTGGTAATATCTCACATTAGCATAAAAGAAAAGCTTATCCTTTATTATTGGACCACTTAAACTAGCTTCAATATTGGCAACAGTAAAAGGTGATATTTCATCAATATTCCAAAATACATCTGTTCTGTTTGAAATATAATCACCACTATATGCCTGTATGTTGCCACTATATTTATTTGAACCATCTTTTGTAACTAAGTTGATAACACCAGATAGTGCTTGTCCATATTCTGCGTTAAATGCACCACTTATTATTTGCATTTCCTTAATAGCATTCTGGTTAACTTCAACAACACTGCTTCCATCGTAAGAATCGGTAACAGGAACACCATCAATTTGATAAGCAACTTGTCCACTACGACCACCTCTAACATGAATTCCACCGCCTTGAGAAATAACAATACCCGCTTGGAGTGATAAAATATCGCCCAAATCAGTTACTGGCAATTCCTTAATAAGTTCGTCGCCAACAACAGAAGTAGAGGCGGTTAAATCCTTTTGAACTAAAGGTTTTGAAGCAACAACAACAACATCTTCACTCAACGAAATTGAAGTTTCGGTAATTGTTATATCAAGCTGTGTTGTTTGGTCAATTGAAACTCGAACGTTTTTAATTATGGTTGAGTTGTATCCAATTGCAGATGCCTTTATTGTATAAGTACCTGGAGGAACGTTAATAATTGAAAAATATCCATCAATATCAGATGCAGCTCCATAGTTTGTCCCCATTATAATCAGGTTTACAAACGGAAGGCCTTCACTTTTAGCATCAATAACTCTACCAGCAATCTTACCAGTTGTGGCAAACTCATAATCAAGGGCAAAGTTTAGCGAAGAAATTGTTAAAAAAAAGAGAATTAGAACAAATAAATTTTTCCTCATAGTACCTCCCAATAACAAAAAGGAATAATTTTTAAAAAGTTTATGCAAGTTATGAAATGATTAATAAAAATAAAATTGATATTTACTTCTAGTTATAAATTGCTTCAATTATTTTCTCATTTTTTACATTTGTCTAAAATAAAAATATGCAAAATAAAATCCCGCAATTTCCATCTCTCGAAGTATTGTTTTTGGAATAATATCGCTTTTTCATTATAAGATTGAGGAATTTTTCTCATTTTAAATCTGGATGCTACTTATAAACCCAATCATAATTTCCATTATTTTATTTTTAAATTATGTAATTCATATCTGTATTGTCATCAGTATCATTTTTGAAATATAAATGTGGAATTTAAGCCTTTTTATGGCAACTAATATAATTTTTATCTATTTGTTTTAATATAAAATGATGCTTAGAACAAATTTGTGTTGATTGTTAACAAAAAAATCATATTAGATTAGTCAGCCTTTTTATACTAAAAAGACTGACTAATCTTAATCATAATTGAGAAGTTGTGTTTGCAAACTAGCTTTCATGTTTTATTAAAACAACTGCTATTAATCCATAAATGCCTGTTACAAGAATAATAATTGTATCTATTAACTGAAACTTATTATCTCGTTTTCTACTAAAAACAAGGTAAAAAACAGCTAAAAGGCTGCTTACTATTAAAAACCTTAAATCGGAAATTTCGGAATAGAAATCCACATACAAATTATCCGAACTTGTTAATGAAAGTTTAAATGGAAATAAGTAATTGGAAACATCACCAACTAAGTAATCTTCGTTAGTTTTTAATGTTTCTTCATAAGTATCAATAACTTTGTAGTTCCTATCAGTAACTATGGTTTTAACTATTTTATTAGAAACAAATCCAATTTCACGATAGAACATATTGCCTTTAATCACTAATTGCATTTCCTTTCTATCATATCCCTCGGATGGGATTTCAATTATTCTATAGTTATCGTATGAGATAATAAATATTTTGTTATCATCAGTTATAAAAAGAGCATATTGCTCTTTTAAGTTTGATTCTCTTAAATGAATATAATCTATTTTTATGCCTTCTGGAATTTCAACTTTTCGAATAAATGGTTTATTTTTAATTCTTTTTATGTGAAATAGTTTATCACTGTTATCAACTACTAAGTAGCCTTCATCAAATGGCTTTCTTGTAGAGGGATTTCCAAAAACATTTTTTGCAGGAAAAGCAAATCCATTTTCAATAAGAGCATTATTAAAAAGATTGCTCAATTCTGCTTCAACTTCATTGGTACTACAGTTAATAAATTCCATTTTCTCGGCAATTCGGAAAAACTCGTGAGGCATTTGTAAATCAGGTCGCCCTGGTGCTGATTCGATTAATGGATTAAGCATAATTGTATATCTAAATATATCGTATGGTTTTATAGCATAAAATACATTGTTCAATTTTACGTCTTGAATATCAAGTGCAACTCCATTTAATGAATCTGGCATTTCTTCGCGATAAAGTAACTGCCTATAATTGAAAAATGGAGTAAGTCTCTCAAACTCTTCACGGGTGTACATTTTACCCTCTCTATCATACCTTAATAAGTCTTTTCCACCAGCTTTATTAAATAAAAAATCTTTAGAAACTGGACTGAAATAAACTCGTGGAACTGGATATGAGTTATAGAACAGCATTGAATAAAAAGAAGGTAAAATAATAGAAACAACTATAATTGCAGTAATTACAAGTAAATAACGTGATAATTTAGCCGAAAATATCATTTTGAACCTCGCTTGAATCTTAATCCAGAAAGCATGTGAGCGTAATTGTATAATAAAGTAAAGACAATTAAAACCACAATTATTTTTATAAATCCACCCAAAATAACATCAACTAAAAATTCATTTATTAGAAAATATCCAATAATTGCAATTACTAATCTTCTGCTCCAAGTTGGTTCAATCATAATTGCTGAAACAAAAAAGTAAGATAGGAAGCCAGATAAAAACCATGGAATAATTGAAATTATCATTGCATAAGTAATTTCACTAGGAAACACAATACTTGAACCAATAACCAAAACAGCAACTAAAGGAATAAATAGAAGTAATAAAGTTGTAGTTCCAAAAAGATTTAGAAAAAGCAACACTCTATTTTCTTCAAGAGGCAAATGCAATGTAAGTTTAAGTTTCATATCCAATACTTCTGGCAGATATTGAGCCACAGAAATAAAAATTCCGACAACAAAAGGCACATATTTTAAGCTCTGAAAGAACATATAGCTTTTGTAAACTATTGAACTCCAAATCATTTCGGCACTATTGTACTCAATAACAGCCCTCAAATTTGTAAAAATATAAATAAGAAGCAGTAATTCTAAGATTAGCGAACCAACTGCCCACCATCTTATTTTAATCCATTCTTTATATGCTAAAGCTTTATACATTTTATCTCCGTTAATATTTTCCAGTTAGTCCAATAAAAGCATCTTCTAAATCCATTTTGTGATCTTTGAAATCTGTAAAATTCACACCTTTCGTTCTCAAATGGTTCTGAACGTTTTCAACATCATTAAATGAATAAACAGTAGCTTTATTCTTAATAATTTCAAAATTATTTATTACTCCATCTTTTGAAATTAACTCAGTTTGATTAGTGTTAAATTGATACATTTTGAATGTATTTTTAAACTCATCAATTGGCATTTGTAACACCACGCCATTATAATCAAGAATAACACAATCATCTAAAAAACCATCCAAATCTTGAATAATATGTGAAGTGATAAAAATAGTTTTATTTTCAGCCTTTCCATATTCTTTTAGGAAATCGAGAAAAAGCCTTCTATAACCGGCATCTAAACCCATTGAATAGTCATCAAGAATTAGCAAATCGGGGTCTTGAGCTAATAATAATCCAAGAGTAACTTGCGATCTTTGTCCACAAGACATTTTAGATATTTTTTGATTATCCAATACTTTTAGTTTTGACATTAAATCGAAGTAAACATCCCTTTTCCATTGGGGATAAAATTGTGAATAGTATTTTTCAATTTGAATGATATTCATAAAGGAATATTGAATATGACCTTCTATCAAAAATCCTATTTGCGACTTTGTTTTTGGAGAGAGCTTATAAGAATCTTCACCTAGTATTAAACACTGTCCAGATTTTGGTTTGAGAAATCCGTTCAAAATGTTAATTGTTGTTGTTTTTCCTGTGCCATTTTTACCAAGCAAGCCAAAAATGCTACCTTTCTTAATATTAAAATTAAGATTTTCGTGCACTTTTTTGCTCCCGTAATAATGGGTCAAATTTTTCACTTCAACTACGTATTCCATTTTACCTCGAAAATTTAGTTTAAAAGTTCATTAGCTTTTTTAATAACACCTTCTGGTTTAGACTTAAACGGGTTTTCAACATATTCAATTTTTCCACCTTTAAAATGTACTCTCATTTTGGGAGAAGATAACGCAGCTTTAACAGTATCAAGCGGAGTAACTGTATCTTTGAAATATACATGAGCTTTTGGCCCATCATCATATAATGTTGATAATCTTACTATTCCTTTCCAGTTTGATAAATGGCTTGTTAAGTAGCTGAGTTTAATATAAAGAGTAGTAACAGCTGCTTCTTTCATTGGATAAATTAAAACACTTAAACTATCCACATTTTGTGCAGCATATTTATTGAATTTTTTATCATATTCTTTGAACATTCCTTTTTCGTAATCAAGCATAGATATTTTGCCAAGATTTATTCCTGCTTCTTTAACATCAAATTCAATTTCTTGCTTCATTGTTGAGCCATCACGCATTTTTAGTTCAACTTCCTCAGCTAAAATTAGCTCAATAATTTTATCAATATTTAGCTTTTGTTCATCGTAAAATATTTTTGTTTGAACTGGTTCGCCAAAAATTGTTTCAAAACCAAAAACTCCATCATTAATTCTTAATGCATAAGTTAAATTGTTAAAATCAGTTCTATCAAAGAAATTATCAATTCCAATTTGTGCAACTGATAGTGAATCCAAACCAATTTTTTCAGTAGCTCTAACTCTTTGCTTAACTGGTTGAAAAATTGATTTTTTAACTTCTAACTCGCTAATAACTTTTGGATTGTAATAAATATCAACAGAATGTGACGCAGCATAGGCATCCAAACCAACAATTCCTTTAATGTTTGCAATTTGTGATTTAAACGAAGATGCACTTCCAAAACACTTGATTGAGGTTAAATCTTCTTGGTGATAAACAGCAACATTATCCAATTTTTCAAATCCACCCCATCTTTCTGAAAGAGTAGTAAATTCATAAAATGAAGATGCAATTAGACCAGCTATAACTAAAACCACTGTTCCAATTGGAGCAACATATTTGCCAAATTTAGTTGGCATTTTATTAACAGTTAAAGTTTGTTTAACTGGGCATGCGTAAACGCAATCTGTACAAAGCATGCAATCAACATGATTAACTGCATCATATTTTGAAACTTCAATTCCGTGAGGACATTCATCATCACATTTTGAGCAAGTTGGGCATTTGTCATCTTTTCTGGTAATTTTAAATAATGGGAAAAAGAAACTCTTTTTGAAAATTATTTCACTAAGAGCTGCAAGTCCAATAACGCCACCAAGTAACCACTCGAGACCAAGATTTGCACCAAAGAAATTAGCTCCAAAATAAACGACAGCCACAATTATTACTACTATAAAATTTGAGAATATATTTCCAATTGCTCCAAGTGGGCATAAATATTTACACCAGAACATACGAGTAAATAGTGACCCAAGAATAACTATTGCAAGCGAAATTGCTGACAAATACCAGACAATGTCATTATTTTGGAAAAAAGTAACAGAAGCTAAATATGGGTCATATTCTTTGCAAAACAATTCGCTTGCAGTCATTGTAGCATAAATTGTATAGTATAAAAGTACATATTTCAAAAGACGTAAAGGTCTATCTAAAAATTCTGGGATATTAAATCTAATTTTAAATTTATCTCCTATTCTGCCAAGCCATTCTGTAAAAGTGCCTATTGGACAAAGATAGCTGCAGAAGAGTTTACCAAAAATAATGGCACCAACAATTAAAGAAATTCCTAACATCATTTGAACTTCGCCCATTTGGCAAGAGGAACTTCCAAGATTAAATTTGCTCATTAAAGAAGCAATACCACCTAATGGGCAATAAGCTTCAAAATCGGGGTTAAACGCCGAATCAAAAAAAGGACGAATAATTGCATATAGAATTAATGCAACTATTGACAGCTGAATAGATAAACGTATTTTATTTTTCATTTAATTCCCAAAAATTTTTCAAACAGATATAATTTTATTAAAACATAAAGCAGAGACGACCAAATCAGTCGTCTCTGAAAATAAAACAAAAAAGATAGCTTATTTTATAAGCATCATTTTTTTAGTTGCGGTAAAATCACCGGATTCAATTCTATAAATGTACATTCCTGTTGTTAAATTGGAAGCGTCAAATGATATTTCATAGATTCCAACTGGTTTAATTTCGTTTAATAGAGTAACAACTTCTTGTCCAAGAGTATTAAACACTTTAAGTGTTACCAAACCACTATTAGGAATTGAGAATTTAATAACAGTGCTTGGGTTAAACGGATTAGGATAGTTTTGACCTAATTCATAAACTGTTGGAATTTCAACATCAGTTTCAACATCGGTTACAAGAGCAAAAGCTTTTTGCGAAACCTCACTATTATTTCCTGCATAATCAACAGCAACCACCATATAATAATAAGTTACACCCTGAATAACATCACTATCATTAAACAAATTTTCAGTTGTAGTATATGTAGCGACTATCATAGTATCAGTAGTAAATTCTGCATCCGTTGAACGATAAATTGCATAATATTGGAAATCATTTTCTACATTTTTATCCCAAGCAAGTTCAACTTTTTCATCAAAACCATTAGCAATAACTCCAGTAGGAACAACTGGTGCTAAGTTATCAATTGAATAACCACTATCCGCAGGTGACATAAAAAATACTTTAGGATCAGATGTATGAGCAGAAATTCTAAAGGTTGACCAAACTATTCCGTTAATTGTTGAATCGCCCAAAGTTGGTGAAACAAAGTGATAGTTTGAATCTTGAATAGCATTAAAACTACCAACCGCGTCCCAACCGTTATTATCCATTTTTCTCCAAACCGAATATGATGTATTAGAAGTGCTTGTTGAAAACGAAATTCTTACCTCTCCACCTTGGTCATTTGGAATATCTGAAATAGAATAAATGATTGGCACACTTGGAATTGCATCGCTATTAAAGAACATTTGGTCTACCCAAATATCTGAAGCGTTGACAGCAAAGTTTCTGTTATCCACTAATTCTAATTCATTATTTATTGCATATAAATAGTTATATATTTTTGACGTATCAGTAGGCATATTTATCATTATTGAATAAATTTGATTTTGATCCTCATCTAACAATTGGAACATATTTCCTTGCCAATTTCCATTGGGGTCTTTTGCATCAACTTGGAAATCTCCTCTAACATAAACAGCGTCTTCGTATGGATTAAATGTACCATTTGCAATTTGAACTGCAAGATTACATTCAAGATATACAATTGTATGGGCTTTCATTTGACCAAGCCATAAATCTATACCCAGTGGTGTATTTACAAATGGGTTAAAAGTAGCAGGTGAACTTTTAAAATATCCACCAAAATAAACTGTACCATCATCATTTATATGGGCAGTAGTTATATAATCATCTGCAACGCCACCATAATTTTTTGCCCAAATTAAACTATCCTGATACACTTTCATAACAAACATATCTCTGCCACCATAATTAAGCAATGTATCTCCATTAACTTCTAAATTGCTTTTGGTAATACCAGAAACGTAATAATAACCACCAGCATCTTTTATTGAGTTAATAGACATAGCTTCATCATAATCAGCACCACCATAGAAAAAGTCTCCATCATAATCGCCTGCATCTGTATAAGCTAAAACGAAAATATCAGCACCTCCATTAGATTCGTGCAATGTAGAAGATGGACTAACATAAATTGAATCAACAAAATATCCAGAGATCAAAATATTACCAGGTTCACTTGTACCTCTATCAACATATTCAATAGAATTTGCTTCAACATCTTTTGGACCATTAGCAGAATACACCCACTGATATTCTCCAGCTGAATTTAACTTTGCAATAAATGTATCATAGCCACCAATGCTAGTAATATTAAATGATCCAAATTTCATCTCGGTGCTTATATAATAACCAGTAATATAAATATTGTTATTTTTGTCAATAGTTAAAGCAGATGGATAATCATTAGCTTCTCCACCAGCAGTTACGCCCCAAATAGGATTACCATCAGAATCTGTTTTAAGTACAAAAACTTCTCTTTCGCCATTTGAATATATGTTAATACCCTCATATGTTAAGGAGTCAAGTGCATTATCACCATAATAACCAATAAAAGTATAGTTACCATCTGCATCAATTTTTGAATCTAATATTTTATCTTGGTGTGTTGAATAAGCTTGTTTCATCCAAAGATAATTTCCATTAGCATCAAATTTTGCAATAACCACATCAAAGTTACCATGACTTGTAAGGGTATCTGAACCCAAAATTACAGTTTGAAAAAACGAAGCTGTAATAATAACATTGCCTGAAGCGTCAACCATTACTGTTCTTCCTTCATCTGCACTATAACCACCAAAAGATTGAGCCCATTGAATTTCGTTGTTAGCATTATATTTTGCAACAAAAATATCATAGTTATTTACTGGTGTGATTGAAACACCATTACCAAAATCAATTTTTGCATTATACTTCCCAGTAATATACTTGTTGCCTGCAGCATCGGCACAAACATCATAAGTATAATCTGATCCTGTTCCACCATTTTGCTTAACTGCGTCAAATAGGTAATGCTGACCAAAAGCAACCGAGCTAAGCATAAGTATTACTAACAAAGTAAGTGATTTTTTCATAACATTTTCTCCTAGAACTATTTAATTAATATTTTGAAATAACCTACATTACTCAATCTATTTTATGAGTAACATTTTACGACTTGCCGAAAGGCCGGCATTTTGTATAGTATATATATAAATCCCTGAAGAAAGTTTAGATGCATTAAACTCAACTTCATAGGTACCAGCTTTTTGTGTTTCATTTACCAAAGTAGCAACTTCTTGTCCAAGCATATCATATACTTTTAGTAACACATTTTGTTCTGTTGATTTAGGAATAGAATATTGTATTTTAGTTGATGGGTTAAATGGATTTGGATAATTATTTTTTAAAACAAAACTATTTAGCAAATTATCGTCTGTTTTTTTGACACTTACTTCTGGTGAAACTGTAAATATTTCGCTACTTCCACAAGCCAGCCATGGATAACCTAATGTATCTACAAATAAATCATAGTTAGTTGAAGCAGTAACAACTTCCAAATCAATTATATTTGTCCATGTTACGCCTGAGTTAGTAGTTTGAAAAAGATATTTAGACCCAGTAACATACCAATTTGATTCATTTACTATTTCAACAGCTTCAATTTTTGAAGGAAGTCCATTGATAGCAATATATTTCCATGATTTACCAGCATCGGTAGATTTAACTAATATTTCACCAGCGGCCAAACCTAAATTACTATTAAAAAATTCGACTTCATTAAAATCAAAAACTCCTGTAGTATCACTAATATTTGCTACTGCCCAAGTATCACCACCATTTCCAGTATAAGCCAAAACAGATTCATTGCCAACCACAACTCCGCTGCTTTCGTCAAAAAAGTGAAGTGAATTTAATTCATTTGGTAGAGCAGCAATCTGAGTTGTCCAAGTATTTCCACCATCAACTGTTTTATAAAATGCACTAATATCTGAGGCTAATTTTCCAACAACAAAGCCAACATTTTCGTTAATAAACTGAACATCAAAATTATTAACGGCAGTCGCCATAGTGTCTTTCATAATTTGAGTCCAAGTAAGACCGCCATCGGTTGTTTTGGAAACCACTCTATTTCGCTGCGCCGCATAGCCAATATTATTGTCAAGAAAGTAAATATTTTCAACTGTTGGACAAACATTATTGCCAGCTATAAAACTACTTTTCCAATTCATGCCAGCATCATTTGAAATCATTAAATTACCATAGAAACCAGCAGCAAGTATATTTCCGTTTGGCAACTGCTCAATATCATAAAGTGAAGAATTAATTACAGGTGTAATCAACTCCCAAGTTTGACCAGCATCGTTTGAAAGAGCAATTCCACCAACACTACCAACAATACATATTTTATCATTTATCAAACTAATTGCTTTTCCTTGAAACCCAAAAGGCAAATAAGCTTCTTTCCATGTCAACCCGCCATCAGTAGTTTTGTATGCCACTGTTCCTTTATAAACAGACCCACCTACCATAATACCAGTCAAATCATCCATAAATGTCATTCCATACATATTTACATATTGTCTGTCTTCTTCTGCTTGTTCAACAAAAGTCCAATTTTTACCTCCATCGGAAGTTCTTAATGTGAATGAAGGTTGCAATCCCGCAGCGCTGCTTGAGCCCCAACCAGTTGCACAAGCAACATTATCATCAGCCATTGCTACAGCATATAAATCATTTCGTGAATATACTGGTGGGATGTTTGTTGGGTTTGGTGCTTGATTCCAAGTTAAGCCATCGTTTGTATAATACAGGCCATAAACGCCAGATTTCCCACCAACACATATTCCATGACCAGGTGAACTAAAATCCATTGAGCGTAGTTCAGTAGCAACTCCAGTTAATTGAATTGACCACGAATCACCACCATCATTTGTATATAAAACTTGATAGCCATTCATAATCCAACCAATATTTTCATCAGCAAAATATATTGAGTATATACTTCCCTCAGTAGCTTCAACGGCAACTTGGTTCCATGTAGCACCACCATCTAATGTTTTTAGTAAAAGATTGCTCGAACCGCCTGCATATCCAATATTTTCATTTGCAAAGAAAATGCTGCTCATTGTGGTAATAACTGGAAGTGTATCCATTGGTGTAAACCATGTTGAGCCACCATCAATAGTTTTTAGAATTGTTCCAGATAAACCTGCAATCCATCCAAGATTTTCATTTAGAAAAAATACATCAGTAAGAGCACTATAAGAGGATTGGCTAACTTTGCGCCAATTTTTACTGCCATATACTGAAACAGACAAAGTTAGCAATAATAAAATTAGTAGTTTTCTGAGCATGATTCCTCCAAAATGATTTAGTTAAAATTTGTAGAACCTAAATGTGGTATATATTCCAAAATTATTTTTATGCAGTTCGTTTGCTGAGAGATTTGTTGAAGAATACTCTATTCGTGATTCAATTTCTAATGCTTCAGATATTTTTGCATTTCCACCCAAAGTAATAAAATGGGTTGTAACGTTATCACCACCAAATATAAAATCATGTTCTTGGAAAATAAAATTGTATCCAACTCTAATTTTGAATATATCGTTAATTGATTTTTCTATTCCAAGTTTGGCAAAATGACTAATTCCGTTTATTTGAGAATATTTGTCATCAATATATTTATTTGAATCCGCAGCTATTGAGTGTAATTCATATTCCGTGCCAATTAAAAAATCATTTTCTACATTAGTGTAAGTGGCTCCAATTCCACCATAAACATTACTAATGTTTATATCCCAAATAGTTAAATTGTGCTTACTATTTTTTGTCCAACTATTATTGTCATTATATCCGCCAACAAATCCAAACGTTAAGTTATTACTTTGCAACCACTTAGCCACAATTACAATCTCGGTATTTTCTTGGCTAGTATATCCATCTTCAACTTCAATTATAGAACTAAATGGGAAAAGCGACTTAGAATTATGAAGCAAATAGTTTGCATTTAATCCAATTGTAAAATTATCAAATGGCTTATACTGAGTTTGAAAAGCTACTGAATTTCCAAATTTCTTAAGTTTATAACTTTGCGATGTACCACGAAGTTCAATGTTATAAATTTCGCCTCTGTATAAAAATGTTTGAACAGTTCTGTTATTAACATCGGTAGCAACTATACGTTCTTGCTCATCAATTATTTTATAGTTAGCACCTAAAACTAAATTATCAGATATTTTATAAGCCAAACCTAAATTTCCCGAGACATTACGGTATAATGTTTCAGCATATGTATATACTTTTTTTAATCCATCCAGGATTTTGTAATTAACAGATGCCCCCAAATAAAGATTATCAAAAATTTCGAGGCTGTGCATAAATTCAAAAGTTGGTCCGCTGTATTTATAATCGCCAGAAGTAGTATCAGTAAAAAAGAAAGCATCACCAGAATATGGATTTAGAGTTAGTATTTTATTTCTGTCCTTATGTAAATCGTACTGATATGTAGCAAGACCACGGAACGTTCCATTTTTACCAAGTGGTTTAATTCCTATAAAATTAACTGAATAATTGAAAACATCGCCTGATTCATAATATCGATGATAATCGCCATTGCTATTTTTAAAAACTGGAGTAATATCCAATCTTTGATTTTGTTGACTATTAACTAACCAAGCTGGATTTCCCCCAAGAATAAATGGGTCAATTTGCGAATCGATATCAATTATCGAATAACTCAAGCCACCAAGTTGATCTAACCTACTTTGTTGAGTAAACAAGCACGTATTCACAAAAAGAGAGATAATTGCTAATATTTTAATTTTTGAATTCATCTACTTTTATTGCCATCCTGGTGTTGGTTTGTGAAGCACCTTCCAATCTAAGGTACCATCGTTAGTATCAATTCCTTTTTCGCGTCGTTGCATTGATTCGCCATTATACTTTGGAGGTGATTGAATCCAACCTCTATCAATTCTATCATCAAGAGTTTTCCTGCTACTATTACTTGATTGATATTCAACTCCATCCAAAATGGTTTCAATGTCTATTCCATCTTCCCAAACTGTATCAACTCCACTAGCTAAAATAATTATATCAGATGTGAGGCTAATCATAAAATCAGATGTTTTATCTAATCTAAAGCTATTTAAATTAGGAACTTTAGGATTATCGAAATCAACGGCATTAAATTGATTTACAAACTCCCAATCTACATTACTTAAATCGATACTTGTTCCAACGGTAGCAGAATGATCAATTGCATCTTGAGCAATTGCTATAAAGGTTTGCGGTTCAAATGGATAATTTTTTTCACCACTTCTGCCTGGAAATTTGAAAGCATAAGTAACACCATCAATATCGCCATCGTCATCCCAATCATCGCCAGGATCTTTGGTAGAATTGTCTGTTCCAGAAACTCTAAATATTTGCATACCATCTAAATATTTCACCTCGTTGCTGCTATTAAACAACTCAATAAATTGATCATAAAAAAAGAATATGCTATTAACAGGACCGCCTGCATAAATTTCATTAATAGATATTCCATTTGATGATATTGGCTTTGTAAATATAGTGTCCATAATTTGCATACCACTCAAAACTTCCAAATCGTTTGAATTTCCAACAAGTAAAATTGTTACATCCAAGGGGTGTTTTCCGCGAGCAGAAATTTGGTAAACTGATGAAGGAATATTCTTTAAATACAAAATCCCACTTTCGTCTGTATATTCAGTTCTTATACCATATTCTGAAACAAGAATCATTTCCGAATTAGCCAAAGGCACAAAATTTTTAATGGAATCAACTGCCGAATTATTCCATACAGCTACAATTCTTAACTCCGCTTCGCCATCAACCTGAAGTGGTGATTTTTCTTGGCATGAAAAAAGAAGTGTTAAAAATAGTAATGATAGTAATGTTTTTTTCATTGTTTGACTTCCAAATATATTTATTCAAATAACTTATCAAAAATCATACTGAACTCCATTCCGTAAAATAGGTTAGGATTTCTTGTGGTTTCACGGTAATAATCTGATGGTGGATAATAATAATTCCAAATAGCTGGGTCATCTAAGAAATTATTAACGTAAAATGAGACTTCTGCGCCATCAAAAAGTGATTTAGAAACGTTAAAACTAAAAAGCCATTTTGGAGGTTTAGAAATAACCGACTCTTCATAATCACGACTAATTGTTCCACTTTCTGTGAGTAGATTTTTATCAACAGGTATTAAACTAAAGTTTTGATATCTATCAGAATAAAGTTGTTCGGCACGAAGTGTAACCCACAATCCTAAATCTCTGTTAACGTAATTTAAGTAGTAATTTATTTGAAGTTTGTCTCTCCATTGACCTGATGATGGATAATAAAATCCAATTAATGTATCTGTTTCAACTCCTGGAACGTGGTAATTTGCATACTGCCCTATTGATTTATCATAATTATATGTAAATGAATAACCAGTACTTGGTGATTTATCGTAGCTATATGCACCAGTTATTTTAAAATTGGTATTAAGAAAATCAATTTTTGCAGTTCTAAAAGTGAATTCAATTCCTTTGCTAATATGCTTTCCAGCATTGTAGCTAAGCGAGTATTCACCAATATAATATATTCCCTTTTTTCCATTGTTTTCAATTTCGATAAACACTGGAGTGTCTTGATAGTCTGGTTGATTATTTCTTTCGCTATAATATGCTGTAAGGGAAATTCCCATTTTGTTAATAAACTTGTGGTCGTAAGATAGTTCTAATTGTGTGGTTTTATAGCCTTGTAAATTGGGTACACGTTTATCATATCTAAAATATTCATTTGTTCCCGAAACTGGGTTACGCCAAGTAAAAACTGTTTCAGGAGGATAAACTGTACTCATAGCTGGAGATTTTGAACTACTTCCAAAATTAATTCTTAATTGGTTCTTAGATGAAAAATATGTTAAAAGACTAATACGAGGATTAAAAAAACTACCTTGATAAGAATTAACCAAATCTCCATTGCCCCAAATTCCACTCAAATTTAGCGAATTAGGTCTATACATTTCATATCTGAAGCCAAACATAAGTGAAAAATCAAATAAAAAATGCCCAGTTAATTTATCTTCGGCATACATGCTTAATATTATTTGGCCAGGAACCGAATCAAAACTATAAGGTCTATTTTGTGATTCAACACCATAATAATTGTAAACTGTATCAAACACAACCCCCTCACCAGTATTTGCATCGTATTGAACTTCTGTCCCAGCAAGAATATTATGAATATAATCGCCAGTATAAAAAACGTTTTGCCATTCTAAACGCCCACCAGCAAGCCATTGAATTCCTTTATTTTCTAATTTTCCAATAAAAGAAGAAAGAGTATCATTTTCTGGAGTAATTAAATATTCTGTAACTAATTTACTTTTCATTGAATTGATTTTACGCATACTAACATAAGCATTATATTTAAAATCAGAAATTTTGTTAAAAGGTTTAATCGTTCCCCAAGTATTAAATCCCAATGTGTAACCACGATTGTAATCCTTAGTTTGAAGCAGATCGCCTTGTGGTTCTTCTTCGTCGCTAATAAACTGTCCTTTAAATTTATAATTTGCAATCCAATCATCAAAATGTTTTAGCTCAAAAGTAAGTTGCGAAGTAAATCGAGTATATTCATCACCAATTAATCTCAAATCTCTTTCACTTCGGGCAATGTTAAAGTTATAATTTACTGAGTTGCTATTTTTTAAGTCAAAGCCACCGCCGAGGTTTGCTTCTGTGTTTTGGGGATTATTTTTAACTTTAATTCTGTGAGGAGCAGCTCCCATTTTTGTGCTAAGTTCAATAATTCCATTTGAAAAATCACCATATCTAACCGAAGGCATTCCAGAAATAACTGAAACTGATTCAAGATTATCTGCTGGAATTTCGCGTAAATCAACACTTCCACCAATACTATTTACTCCAAATTTTGAACCTGTCATAGCTTCAAACTGCATATTGGAATTGTTGGAAATTGGTTCGCCATCAATAATTACTTTGGTTCCAAAAGCTGAAATATTATCGCCTTCGCTCGCTCTTATTGCAATTTGACTTGTTTTACTAATTCCTGGATTTGCTGATTTTTGCACTCCAGGAACTAAATCGAGAACATCACCCAAGTTGGTTGCTTGAAAATGCTCAATTTCGCCAGAATTAATATCGGTTTTTGTTGCAATATCTCTTGGTAGTAAATCATCCTTTCCTGTAACTATTATTCCACCAACGTTAAATGACTCTGGTTTTAGGTTAAAATCAAGTTCAATAAATCTATTTTCGATAATCTCTATGTCTACTATTTTTTTTGTATACCCAACATAAGAGGCTTGAACTTTATATTTCCCAACAGGAATGTTTTCTATTCGATATTTTCCTTTGAAACATGTAGCTACCCCAAAATTAGTTCCAATTATAATAATATTTGCTGAAAACAGAACTTTCCTATTTTCATCATAAACTATTCCTTTTATTCCACCAACTTTATCTATTTTCTCATTTGGATTATTAAAAGGACTGGGAGTCTTGTTATTAAGTGGGTAAGTTGTAGTATTAGATAAAATGAAAACAAAAATGACTAAAAAAAGCCGACTAAACTTCATTCCAAACAACACTCGCTGTGTGTGTTAATATTTTAATTAATATATTAATTAAAAATTACAACAACGATTATTAAAATTCAATATTTTTTTTTTATAATGTAAAACATTTTTATGAAAATTAAATATTTATTCAAATTTTACTTTTATGAATACTTTTTATGCAAATTTTAGCTAAAAAAGTTATACTTCACACAAATATATGAATTTCACTAAAATTATTTGTATCCATTTGGATTTTTAGATTGCCACCGCCAAGCATCCTCACACATTTTATTAATTCCAAATTTTGCTTCCCAGTTTAATTCACTTTTTGCCAATTTAGGATTTGCAAAACACTCAGCAATATCTCCAGCTCTGCGGGGAACTATTTTATATGCAATTCTTCTATTAGAAGTCTTTTCAAAAGCTTTAATTACTTCAAGAACGGAGTAACCTTTACCTGTTCCCAAATTGTATTCAACACACCCTTGAAATGAACTAAGCTTTTCCAATGCAGATAAATGTCCAGCGGCTAAATCAACAACATGGATGTAATCTCGCACTCCTGTTCCATCAATTGTAGGGTAATCATTTCCAAAAACAGATAGTTCCTTTCTCTTTCCAACAGCAACTTGCGAAATAAAAGGCATCAAATTATTAGGAATTCCATTTGGATCTTCTCCTATCAATCCCGATTCATGTGCCCCAACTGGATTAAAATATCGAAGTATTATAATATTCCAAGAATTGTCTGACTTGTATAAATCTCGAAAAATGTCTTCAATCATTAATTTTGTTCTTCCATAAGGATTTGTGGCTGAAAGCGGAAAATTCTCTTCAATTGGTACTTTGTGTGGGTCTCCATAAACTGTAGCTGATGAGCTAAAAACAATATTCCTAACGTTATTTTCTTTCATTACGTTAAGTAAATTTAAGGTTCCAATAATATTGTTGTTATAATAATGTAAAGGAATTTGAACAGATTCACCAACAGCTTTTAAACCAGCAAAATGAATAACAGCATCAAATTTTTCAGATAAAAATATTTTATTAAGATTTTCCCTATCTAACAAATCAACTTTATAGAACTTTAATTCAGAATTGGTTATTTTTTCAACTCTTTTTAATGATTCAATTTTACTATTACTTAAATTATCAACAATAACAACTTGGTAATTAGCTTTTACTAATTGAATTACAGTATGACTTCCAATGTAGCCAACACCGCCTGTAACTAAAATTTTCATTTTTTCTGACACAACTTCCTCTTTTTATTTTTTTTACACATATAATATAATATTTTGATATTTGAAATAATAAGATATTTCTTTAGTTTTAAAGTTCACATTAAAATAATAACCACTGAAAGGTAGGTGATAACTTTGGTTGGAATTATTCTTTCTGATAATGAGAATATTGATAGAGCTCTAAAACGTTTTAAGAAAAAATATGAGCGTTCTGGTGTTCTTAAAGAATTTAAGAAACGTCAGTATTTCGTTAAACCTTCTATTGAAAATAGATTGGAACGGATTAAAGCAAAAAGAAGAGCTTATAAAGAATCTCGCAGAGATAACTAAAGTTAAAAAACCCCTCAAAGTTGAGGGGTTTCTCTTTTTAAACATTTTTTAATTTTATTGTTAGTTTGATTTAAATATTACTTCTGATTCAAATAATATTTTTCAAAATGAGAAGTAACTTTTAAAAATACTTCATCAATTGTATCACAAAAATCAAATAATTTTAAATCACTTCTGCTAATAGTTCCGTGTTCTATTAGTTTTTCAAAATTAATAATCTCTTTCCAAAATTGTCCATCATAAATTATAACTTTCATATTCTTTTTAATTTTACGAGTTTGCATAAGTGTAACAACTTCCATCAGCTCATCTAATGTACCAAAACCACCAGGGAAAACAATAAGAGCTTTTGCAAGATAAACAAACCAAAATTTTCTCATAAAGAAATAATGAAATTCAAATGTTGATTCTGGTCTGAGATAAGAATTACCGAATTGCTCAAATGGAATAGAAATATTTAATCCAATTGAATCACCACCAGCAAGTCTCGCTCCTTTATTTGCGGCTTCCATTATTCCAGGACCACCTCCGCTACAAACAATAAATCGTTTTTCATCTTCAGATAATTTCATTGACCACTCAGTTAACCTTTTTGAAAGTTCAACTGCATCCTCGTAATAACGTGACATTAAAACCATTCGCTCTGCTTGAGCAATTTCTTCTTTGTGTTTAGCAGAAGTTTTATTTTCTACTTTTTTCAATTCACGTAGTTTAGCTTTAGCTTCTTTTTCTGATTTAATACGAGCAGATCCAAAAAAAACAATTGTATCAATAATTTTATTTTTGTTAAATCTTAACTTTGGTTCAATAAATTCAGATAAAATTCGTAATTCTCGTGCCCCAGCAGAATTGAGAAATTCAGAATTATTATACGCTTTAAAAACTTCTGCCTTCTTTTTTGTCATATTTACTCCATACATTTAATTTAGGACTGTGAATATACAAAAAAACCTATCCTTTCATATGAAAAAGATAGGTTCATTTATTAAAAATAAATAAATCTATTTTTCGGTTTTTGTAGGAACTTCGTTTTGTTGAACTGGAAGTGTTGGAGTAGTTGGTGCTTGTTGAGCCTGAGAATTTTGAATAATACTTTCTCTTTGGTCTGTTGTTGACTGACCTGGCAAGAAAAATAAGTTAATTGTTATCGCTAAAACTAACAAAGCTCCACCTAACCACCATGTAGATTTACTTAAAAAATCTGCAGTTCTACGTGAACCAAACATATTTCCAAAATTACCAGTTGCTCCGCCAGTAATTCCAGCCATTCCACCACCTTTACTTGATTGTAATAGTACAACAACAACTAGTAAAAATGAAATTATAATTTCAATTGTGATTAATAATGTATACATTAATTTTTTCTCCTAATAAATTGTAGCGAGGGAGGGATTCGAACCCCCGACACGTGGATTATGATTCCACTGCTCTAACCGACTGAGCTACCTCGCCATAATTTTTAAATAATAGACAACAAATATAGAAATAGAATGAAATAATTACAAGAACAATACATTTAATTATTTTATCCGTGTTAAATATAAAATTGGATTATATACAAAATTTGAACACAAATTTTATAAGATTTTAAATTGCTTAGTTAATTATTTTGATTTAATTTGACTGTTTTTTCAATAAATAAATAAACGTTGGTGCTCCAATCATTGCAGTTACAACTCCTACAGGAAGTTCTGATGGCAAAATTATAATCCTGGCAATTGTATCTGCTAAAATCAAAAATATTGCTCCTATTAAAAAGGATGCTGGAACAACAATTCTGTTATCAGTGCCAAAAATCATCCTAACAACATGTGGAATTAACAATCCAATGAAACCAATTATTCCACTCACTGAAACAATAAACCCAACTAAGACACTTGCAAAAAGATAAATAATAGATTTTACAGTTTTAGTGTTAAGACCAAGATTAGTTGAGTCTTCATCTCCCATTGCTAAAAGATTAAGTTTATATCCAAAAAGTGAAAGAATTATTGAGATTAGCATTGAAAACACAACAACATAGTATGCAGAAAAATTATCCGCCATAGCTAAATTTCCAACTAACCAAAAAATAGCAGTGCGTAAAGTGTGGTTAAGAAAAGTGAGCATCAACAAAATTGAAGCTGAAAAAAAAGCCCCAATCATAACTCCGGTTAATAAAAGTGTATTTGGTTCAAGTCTACCAAATCTATGTCCAATAAAAAAAACTAACCCAATTACAAATAAAGCTCCAAAAATCGAAAATATTTGGACAAAAAAGAAAGACAGTCCAAGCAACATGGCAAGCACTGCACCAAAACTTCCTCCACTTGAAACCCCAAGAATATATGGATCGGCTAGTGGATTCATTAACAGAGCTTGAAAAACAGCGCCCGCAACAGAAAGCCCACCACCAACTCCTATTGCCAAAAGTAATCTGGGAATTCTTATATTAAAAATAATTTCGTTTGCAGTATTTGAACTTTCTGAATTTGAGAGTAAGCTCAATATTTCACTAAACGAAATAGTTACAGAGCCAAACTGAATTGCAAAAATGCTTACAATTAATAATAAAATAAAGAGAACGGAAAGTTTTAAAATAAATGATTTTAAATTTATCGTTGTTCTATCAAGTTCCATAAAGCATCAATTAAATTTGAAGTACCATCTTGTGTAACAGATGAGATTAGAAAAGGAATTCCATCATAATTTTTAATTTTTTTAGTTAATAATTTATTTTTCTCCTTATCGCTCAATAAGTCAGATTTTGTAAAAACAATTACTCGTTTTTTATCCTTCATTAAGTCACTAAATTCTATTAACTCATTTAATAAAACGTTATAGACGTTTTGAGGCTTTTCAACAGTTGGGTCAATTAAAATCAAAAGAACTTTTGTTCGCTCAATATGTTTTAGAAACTTATGGCCAAGACCTTTACCAACGTGAGCACCTTCAATAATTCCTGGAATATCGGCAATTACAAAACTTTTAAAATCTTTGTACTGAACTATTCCAAGATTTGGTTCTAAAGTTGTAAAAGGATAATCAGCAATTTTTGGTCTGGCAGCTGAAACAACTGAAATAAAAGTCGATTTGCCTGCATTTGGAAATCCTACAAGTCCAACATCAGCTAAGAGCTTTAATTCAAGAACTATGTTCATTTCTTTGCCTTCAATTCCATGCTGAGCATAACGCGGAGCTTGGTTTGTAGCAGTTGCAAAATTACTATTACCTTTTCCCCCTATTCCACCTTTTAGGAAAATAACTTTCTTTCCATTTTCGTTAAAATCAACAAGAACATCATTTGTTTCTTCATCTTTAATAATAGTTCCAACTGGGACTTTAATAATAATGCTTTCGCCATCTTTTCCATCTTTTTGAGATTTTTCTCCAGAAGCTCCATTTTCAGCAATTGACTTTCTACGATATTTAAAATCGAGTAGTGTTGTTAAATTATTATCAGCAACAAAAATTATATCGCCACCTTTGCCACCATTTCCACCAGAAGGACCGCCTTTGGCAACAAATTTTTCACGTCTAAATGCAACAGCGCCAGGTCCACCATTACCAGCTTTTACATATATTTTTGCATAATCTATTATCATTAGTTTACTTTTTAAAATGCATCTTTTTTAGTTTGCATTATTTATAAAATTCGGAAATAATATTCTTAAACATTTTAATTTCCTTTATTGATGAATCAACAAATGCTTTTTTAGCAATTTCATCAATTATATTGTACGCTTCCGCCTCACTTTTTGCCTCGGAAATTTCTTCAATTGCTTTAGCAAAATCTTCCATATCGTAATCAAAAACTACTTCTATTATTTTTGGAATTTTTTTATTATCCAACACTTTTGAAATATCAATTAAATTATACGATTCTTTATTAGTTGAATTAGTTTCTTCTGAACTTTCATCACTTGTTTCCGAGCTTTCGAATCTATTATTTGTATTTCCCTCTAATTCTTCTTTACTAAATAATAGTGGTTCTGTTTCTTCCTCAATTTCTGTAGCTTTGTTATCAAAATCCATTACGTTTTTGTCATCTTCATCAAGTAACGAATCTATTTCTTCCATAATTTTAGAATCTGGGTTCTCCGGAATAAAATCAAAAAGATCATTTTCTTCTTCTGTTTCCAAATTAGATTCAAAATTGCTTTCAGATTTTTTTGAAGATTCTGATGCCCAGCCTTCATTATCCTCATTATTATCAATATCATTTGATTCATCATCCAACTTTGCAACAAGATCATTTGCACTAAAAGTTATTGATGAGCCAAGTTTAATAAAACCTTTTTCTTGTTCTTCAACAACAGATTGCTCATTTGCGTCTTGCTCATCCTCTTCAGAATCCATAATAACATTATTTATTTTTGTCTCTAAAGGGTCTGAACTTTCGTCAATTTCAATACGAGCCAAAGGTAGTTCATCTTCTTCAACATACGAATTTAATTCTTCTTCCTCTGTTGCTAATTCATATATTTCGTCAATATTTTTCTCGTCTATTCTCCTATCTTCATCTAACTCTGGAGGTTCAAGTTCTTTATCTTTAATCTCACCAAAATCATCAACTTCTTCTTCAATATTTTCAATATGAGATTGCAAAAATGATTTTGGCTCATCGGCTAAGGATTCATTTTGTCCCTCATTATTATGCTCTTCTGTTGGTAATTCGTCAGTTTCAATTTCCTCTTTTTCATAACCATCATCAATTTCTTGAATTGATTTATTTTCAAGATTAATATCGGATTGTTCTATTTGTTCTACTTGTAAAATATCATCTTCAATAATTTCGCTTTCCTCAGCATCTAACAATATGTTTTTGAATTTAACAATATCAAACTTGTTTTTATTTCCAAATCCGAACTTTTCATCAATTAAAAGTTTTAATTTATCTAAACTTTTATCCACTAAAAATAATTCAACAAATTGCTTTGAAATTTTTTGATTCTTCAACTCGCCAGCATAAATAAACTCTGCCATACTATTAAAAGCTGTATCTAAGACTTTGTCAAAATTGCTTTCATAATTTATTTTGTCAATTTTATTTAACAATTCTTCCAACTCATCAGAAGAAAGTGTGACCATTCTTTTTTTATTAAAAAAATTTATTAACAATCGTTTTAAAAAAGGATAGTAATAGACATAATTCAATATTTGTTTTACTTCAACTATTTGCTTTGTTGATTCATTTTCGTTTTCAAACACAAACTGCATTAGTGACCATTTAGGTCGAATAAGAAAATTTGTATTAAAAGATGTAGCGTGTAACAGTAATTTGCTTAAATAGTCAAATGAGAATTTCTTTGTCTTTTTAATTTCTTCTCCAATGGATGAAAAATATTCAGTTATATTGTCACCCGAATAGTCAAAAAGTGAATCTTTTAGAAGTTTTTGCCTATCCTCATAAATCAAAAAGTCAATTTCTGCAGATAAATATTGAAGTAACGCTGGATGTATGTTAGTTGTAAGTAATTGCTCATAAGTGATAAACGAACCCAAATGCTTAATTTTATTTAAGTTGTATTTGTATATAAATTCAATTTCTTTTTCAAACATGTTTTTGCTCTACGTTAAACAGACTTCAGTTTATTGATTCGGTTCTTAAATTTAACAATTTATTTTGTAATGCAATAATGAAAAAATCAACTCCTAACTCTAGAGATAACCAATTCGAAATATTAAAGTTTACGGTAGAGGTTTTTATTTAAGGCAAAAGTTCTATTCAATTGGTGAATATTTTGATTCACTGTTAGAATCAACTCAATTATTATTACAAAGTAATAAAATCAAATTAAAAAGTTTTTTTTGCATTTTCAATGTTATTAAAAACCTTATTTAATTTTGTTAGTCCAAAAACTAATTCAACTGAATCAGGCATTGATGATAAATGTTAGAACTCCCATGCTTAAAATGTTTTTTTAATGAAACAACAAGTTGTTGTAGTTTGCTTTATTTTAAATGCATAATTCCAATTTTAACCAACAACATTTACTTTATTGATTTTGAAATATTAATATTATGCTTCTTCATTTTTCTCCACAGAGTTGAAGGATCAATATTTAATTCCTTTGCCGCTTTCGGTCTATTGTGATTATTCTTTTCCAAAACTGAAATTATTAATTCTTTTTCAGTTTCCTTAAAGCCTTTTTGTCTGCTTGAATTATCTAACACACTAGCTTGCTCATTAAATTCTCTTATTCTTTTTGGCAAACACTCAACTTGGATTACTTCTCCATTGCATAAAACGAAACAATGCTCAATAGCATTTTCCAATTCCCTAATATTACCTGGCCAGTTATAATCCAGTATAAGATCAAAAGCAGATGATGAGAATTGCCTTATGCTTTTGTTGAATTTCTTGTTGAAACTTTTAATAAAATGATTAACCAATAAAGGGATATCATCCATTCTTTCTCTTAATGGTGGAAGATGAATATTAATTACATTAATTCTGTAAAACAGATCTTCTCTAAATCTTTTTGCGGAAATTTCTTCAGAAAGATTTTTGTTTGTAGCTGCAATTATTCTGGTATCCATTTTAATAGATTTGTTTCCACCAACCCTCTCAAATTCGTGAGTTTCTAAAACCCTCAGAAGCTTTGTCTGCACTGCTGTTGAAAGATCACCAATTTCATCCAAGAATAAAGTGCCTCCTTGTGCAAGTTCAAACCTTCCAATTTTAGTTTTTATTGCACCAGTAAAAGCTCCTTTTTCATGTCCAAAAAGTTCGCTTTCTAATAGTGATTCCGCAAACGCACTACAATTAACTGCTACAAAAGGACCTGTTTTCCTTGAACTTTTAAGATGAATTGCGCGTGCTGCTAATTCTTTTCCAGTCCCACTTTCACCAGTTACTAAAACAGAGCTATCAGTTTGTGACACACTTTCCAGAACAGAAATAATTTGTTTAATCTCTTTATTTCTGCCAACAATATTCTCATATGTATAATATTCATTAAGATGTGCAGATAAGTTTCTTATTTCTGAAATGTCAATAAAAGTTTCAACAGCACCAATATTCTCATTTTTATTGTTAATTAAAACTACAGAATTTACACGAATAGGAATATTTTTACCACCCTTTTGAATTATCTCTAATTCATTTCCCAACATTGGTTTACCATTTTTAATTGTTTGTTCCATGTGGCATCCATTGCGACAAAGAGAAGAGTTGAAAATATTCCAACATTTTTTACCAATAGCTTCCAACTTTTTAAACCCTGTTATTTTTTCTGCAGAGGTATTAAATGAAGTGATATTCCAATCGTTATCAATTGTAAATGTACCTTCTATATTACTATTAAATATTGCATCAAGTTTATTTTTTTGATCGATAAGTTCAGAAGTCTTTTGTTGAATTTCTTCAGCTAAAAAAAGCATTTCTTTTGTATCTCTAAATACAAAAACTACACTTAGAACCGTTTCATCCCTTTTAATAGGAGTAACTGATGCAAGCACATTAATTATATTGCCCTTATTATCGGTTATGTTAATGGAAAGATTCGAAAAAACAATATTATCTTTTAATGATTCAATAATATATTTTCGTTCACTATTTTTTTTCGCAAAAATAAAATCAAATTTACTTCCTATTACCTCTTCTTCAGAATAACCTGTAATTCTTGAAGCTGCTGCATTAAATACAATGATTTTTTCATCTTTGCTAATTACAACAATCCCATCAGGAATTATTAAAGTTTCCTTATTCCTATCAATTATATTTTGAACATCTGTCATTGTTTTCTCAAAATTTGTAAATAAAATATAGCCATTTGATTGCGATAATGCAACCTTTATGCATAAACATTGCACTATTACAATAATATTTAAAAAATGATTAAAAAAAACGACTAAAAAGCTTGTTTTTTGTGGCATACAATTAGCATTAATAGTATAAATCTTAAAACGAGGTATAATATGAATAGTCAAATAATTACTCGGTTCAAAAATATTGCAAAAAAAATCTCCGCAAAATTGGAAGAGAGTATTCTTTCTGATAAATCACTAAAATGCAAAGTAGTATATGGACCTGTAAAAACGAGAAGATTAGGTTTAGTATTAGGAATTAATAATGCACAATCAAAAACATGTTCATATAATTGTGTTTATTGTCCAAGTGGAAAAACCTCTTGCTGCTCTACATTCAGTAATAGCTGTTTGTCGCCTTATGAACTTTATATTTCTGTTAAAAATAAATTAGAAGAAATAAAAAGAAATGGACAAAAAGTGGAATATATTCTTTTTGCCGGCAGTGGAGACCCAGCGCTTGATCCTAATCTATCAAAAGAAATCTCACTATTGCGAGAATTTGGTTATAAAATTGCCGTTTATACAAATTCTTCTTTAATCTGGAATGAAAACATACAAGAAAATTTAATGTTTGCAGACTATGTATCTCTTAAAGTTGATACTGTTTCTGAAAATACTTGGTCGAAACTAAACCGCCCACATCCAAGATTAAGATTTAAGCATATATTAAATGGAATAGAACAGTTTTCAAAAAGATTTAGAGGTACACTTAGTACTGAAACTACACTTGTAAAGGATATCAACGATAGTACAGAGGAAATACATGAGCTTTCGAACTTTTTGAATAATCTCAAATGTAAAACATCATATTTTCTCACACCTTCGTTTCCTCCAACAAAAAGCTTCGCCGTAAGTCCTGAAGCTAGTGTATTGGAACAATTATCCGGAATGTTAAAAGAAAAATTAAAAAACGCGGTTTTATTGTGTTGCCCCGAAACAGAAGAGTTCTTTGCAACCGGTGATTTTGAAAATGAATTAATGGGATTGCTTTCACTTCACCCTGTTAGGGTTGATTCAGTAAAACACTTTGTTAAAGAGAACACCAAATTAGACTTACTTGAAAATTTAATTGATAATCAGACTATAAAAGAAATAACATATAGTGAAAGAAATTTTTATGTAGAGAATATTGAACCCAACTTAAGTGTGGCTTCATAAATATTTTTGAGGGAATTGTTAGATGGATAAAATGAAATCAATTAATATTAATAAATATTTTTCTTTACTCCTCTGGCTTGTTGGATCAAATCTTTATTCAAGAAAAGGAATAAGACAATATCTAGACGGTCTTGGCTCTTTCTCAACAAAAATTGGAAATACAGAATATGACTGAGCACGAACAAGATATAGCTTATGAAGAAGAAGAAAAAAGAATTAAAGAGAATGTTTCAAAGATTAATCACCGTATAGCCGTATTTAGTGGTAAAGGCGGTGTTGGTAAAACAACATTGAGCGTAAACCTAGCTTATGGATTACAATTAGAAGGCTTCTCAACTGGAATTCTTGACGCAGATATTACAGGTCCTAATGTTGCTAAAATGCTTGGGATTAATAGCGAATTGATTATGCTGGATTCGAAAATGATTCCGTTTGAAAAATATGGAGTAAAAATGATTTCCATAGATTCATTAATTCCATCTGGA
>PCUD01000116.1:103872-109040 GCA_002786785.1 Ignavibacteriales bacterium CG18_big_fil_WC_8_21_14_2_50_31_20
ACCTATGCGCTCAAAGATAATTAATCAATTTCTAGCCGATGTTGAATGGGGCGAACTTGATTACTTAATTGCCGATCTTCCTCCAGGCACTGGTGACAAGATTTTAACTATAGCTCAGCAAATGAAACCTAATTTCGCAATTGTAGTGACAACACCTCAGGAAGTTTCTGTAATTGATGCTGAACGAGCTATTAATATGGCAAAAAAACTTGAGATACCTTTTATAGGTGTTGTTGAAAATATGGCGGGATTTGTTTGTCCTCATTGCAGTGCAGTTTTTGAACTCTTTGGTTCAGGTGGTGGAAAATCTTTGGCAGCGAAATACAATATTCCATTTCTGGGGTCTATTCCTCTTGATATTGATGCCCGCATTTTTGCAGATAATGGTAAGTCAATTATTTTAGAAAAACCAAACTGCGAAGTAACAAATGTATTTAAATCAATAGTAAGTTTAATTGAAGAAAAATCACAATACACATTACAAATAATAGAAAAGTAGAAATCTTATGAATGAAAAAGTGAAAATAGGAATAATCATTTGTGATAGATACAAGAGCTGTGCTGGTGGAAAATGTTTCAGAGCAATCAAAGAGAGAGCTGGAGCTTTTGATATTTATATGGACAAAGATATAGAGCTAGTGGGTTATACATCGTGCGGTGGATGCCCAGGAGGAAATATTGAATATGCACCAGAGGAGTTAAAAAAGAACGGTGCCGATGTAATTCATTTTGCAACTGGAATGGTAGTTGGATACCCTCCTTGTCCTTATATTGACCACTTCAAAAAATTTATAGAGAAAAAATACAGTTTGAACGTTGTTGTGGGCACTCATCCAATTCCGGAGAAATACTATCTAACGCATAAGGAATTGGAGACGTGGAATTATCCCAACTGGGATAAGTTAATTGCACCAACTCTAAAAACTGAAGACATTAGATTAAATTATGATTAGAAAATATTGAAGGAGGAATAATATGGCAGTGTTACCTGAATTAGTAATGCAAGCATGGGAAAAGCGGGAAGGACCTATTGTCTTTACAACAGTAGATACAAAAGGAATTCCAAATGCAATTTATGCTACATGTGTTACATTGTATAATCCGGAAACAATTGTTATCGCCGATAATCGATTTCAAAAAACACGAAACAATATCTTCAATGGTAGCAAAGGTTCAATTCTTTTTTTAACAGACGAGAAAAAGTCTTTTCAAATCAAAGGAAGTATTGAATATCATAAAACTGGTAGTATTTATGATGATATGAAGAAATGGAACCCGGCTAGATTACCCGGACATGCAGCTGTTGCTCTTAAAGTGGAAGAAGTTTATTCGGGCGCGGAAAAAGTATAAAACAATAATAAGGCTTAATGATGATAATATTCGGTCCCATACCATCGCGCAGGTTAGGAAGATCTCTTGGAATAAATAATATTCCACCAAAGGTTTGTAGCTATTCTTGTATTTATTGCCAAATTGGAGCTACTGATTCTATGTCAATTACAAGACAAGAATTTTTCTCTTCGGATGATATTTTTAACGAAGTAAAAAAGAAGATTAAGCAATTACAAAAAGTTAATGAAAAAATTGATTATCTAACTTTTGTTCCAGATGGTGAACCGACACTCGATATTAATCTTGGTAAAACAATTGATAAATTAAAATCATTTGGAATTAAAATAGCCGTAATTACAAATGCATCTTTAATTTGGAAAAAAGAAGTTCAGAACGATTTGATGCAAGCGGATTGGGTTTCTGTAAAAATTGAGTCCACATACGAAAATATTTGGCGGAAAATTGACAGACCGCATGGTTCACTAGAATTCGACAAAATAATAACCGGAATAAAGGAATTTGCTTCTTCTTTTAAAGGAACGCTAGTAACTGAAACCATGCTAGTAAATAGTGTAAATGATAACTTAGAATCGCTTAGCAAAACGGCTCAATTAATAAGGGAGATAAACCCTAGTAAATCTTATATCTTGACACCAACTCGACCCCCTGCTGAAAAATCAGTAAAAGTGCCATCTGAGTATCTCTTGAATATGGCTTATCAAATTTATAGCAGTTTGTTAAACAATGTAGAACTTATAGTTTATAACGAAGGAGTTGATTTCAGCTACTCCTCCGATGCTGAAAAAGAATTATTGAGCATACTTTCTGTTCATCCCATGCGCAAAGATGCAGTTGAAGAATTTTTGTTGAAAGCAAATTCAGGTTGGAAATTGATTGATGATTTAAAAAATATGAGAGTACTTCAAGAAATTGAATACTCTGGTAGCACTTATTTTATAAAAAAAATATAAGGAGGCACTAATGCCAAACTTTGATAGAACTGGTCCACAAGGACAAGGTGAATTGACTGGAAGAAAAAGAGGTCGCTGCAATAATACTCAGACAGCACAATCGGAAAAAATAACTGAGCAATCTACCGAAAATAAGAATATTATATTCGGAATTGGGCGTGGTGGAGAACCACGCGGAGGAGCCGGATTAGGAAACCGTTTTGGCGGTGGAGGCAGTGGTCGTGGAAGAAGATTCAGAAGATGATAAGTTTAACACAGTTTCAAATGAAAGCAAAAAATAATTCGAATGAGGCATATAATATTATGGAAAGAATAGCGGTACCAGTTGAAAAACCTGAAAACTTCTCTCCTATTTCGGAAATCTTTGGAAGAAGCCATTTTTTTTTGGTACACAATTCAACAAATAATTTAGATTTTTTTTTACGAAACCCGTTTGCATTTGAATTGGATAGTGGTGGAATTGAAACTACAAAACTAATGATTGAAAATAACATTGACATTGTATTAGTCAAACAAATTGGTGTAAACTCTCTCAGGCTTCTTACTTCTTCCAGTATTTTTGTTTACAAGTGCTCTTGCGAAAACGCGAATGAGGCTTTTCATAATTTCAAAGATGGAAAACTATCTTTGATAAATTGCACAAACAAAGATTTTTAACTTGTAAGAAATAGATAAAGAAATAAAATAAATTATTGAAGCAATTAGTGAAAATAACTCAAACGGTGAAATCTCGTTCACATATCTGCGAATGCAATTAAAGAAATAAGTTTAAAGAAAAAGTTGTGGAACATTCTGTGAATTGCTCAAAGCTTTATTTGTGCAAACAGGACGACACTAAGCAGTATTAAAAAACGAAATATTTTAATCCTTTAGCTCGTAAACTAGATAAAATAAAATTGGGCAAGTTTACACTTGTTAAATATCACTAATAATTTTCGCGAATTGTTACACAATTGTAACAAATTTCTTTTCCACTTAGTGAAATTAGTAAGTTCTTTCATTTTTTTAATATAAAACTTACAAAATAATATCATTCGCAATATGTCTAATATTTTTAAAATTAAAGTTGCATTATTATTTGACTTCTCTGTTAACTCCAAAATTACTTTTTACGATAATTTAGCATGATTAAAGTTATTTACCGCATTGTAGAATATTATTGAATACTCAATACCTAGCTTCCTTTAAATAAATATTACATTTACAGAATATTTACATAATTTTCTATTATGTTTTAATTTGCTTTGCTACTAGCAAGATGGTTTAATTTTGTTTAGCTGCAATATAAAATGTAAAAATTTTATGTTTAATAAGACTTAGGTTAATATGTCAACATTAATAAAAAACGGACGAATAATTACTTCCGAACAAAACTACATTTGTGATATTTTTATTGAAAATGAAAAAATTACACTTATTAGTGAAAATTTAAATATGCAAGCTGATACTGTGATTGATGCAAAAAATAAATATGTAATTCCAGGTGGAATTGATGTTCACACACATTTAGATATGACTTCTGGTACAGTTACATCTACTGATGATTTCTATACTGGAACTCGTGCAGCGGCTTTTGGCGGAACAACATCAATAATTGATTTTGCAGCGCAACCAAAAGGTAAAAGTTTTAGAGAAGGTCTTGCCATTTGGAAAGAAAAAGCTAAAGGAAAAGCTACTATCGATTATGGTTTTCATATGACAATTACCGAATTAACAGAGGAAAGAATAAATGAAATGACAGAAATGGTAAATGAAGGAGTAACCAGTTTCAAATTATTCCTTGCATATCCAGGTGTTTTAATGGTTGATGATGCTACAATATTTAAAGCAATGAAGAAATCTGTAAAAATAGGAGCTTTAATTTGCATGCATGCAGAAAATGGGATGGTGATTGATGAAATTGTAAAAGAAACAGTTGCTGCTGGTAATTTAAGTCCTGTTTACCACGCACTCAGTCGTCCAACCTATGCCGAAGCTGAAGCAACACATAGAGCAATTGCACTAGCTCATATGGCAGGCGCACCAGTTTATATTGTTCATTTAACATGTAATGATGCTCTGGAAGAAGTTGCAGCTGCACGCGCTAAAGGACTCCCAGCGTTTGCGGAAACATGTCCACAATATTTATTCCACTCAATTGATGAAATGGATACTCCAGACTTTGAAGGTGCAAAATTAGTATTTTCACCTCCACTTCGCGAAAAATGGAATCAGGAAAAACTTTGGTTAGGATTAGAGCAAAATATTCTTCAAGTGGTAGCTACCGACCATTGTCCATTTAACTTTAAGGGGCAAAAAGATTTAGGAATTAATGATTTTACTAAAATTCCAAATGGAGGACCAAGTATTGAAAATAGGTTACAATTAACTTTTCATGGGGGAGTTCTTGAAAACAGAATTTCATTAAATAGATGGGTTGAAATAAATTCGACAAATCCAGCAAAAATATTTGGCATGTATCCACAAAAAGGAAATATTTCTATTGGTTCTGATGCCGATATTGTTATTTGGGATCCCGAAGTGGAACATATTATCTCCGCCAAAACACATCACATGAATGTTGATTATTCCATGTATGAAGGTATAAAAGTTAAAGGTAATGCAGATACTGTCTTATTAAGAGGTAAAGTTATAGTCCAAAATAATGAGTTTAAAGGAATTGCTGGAAATGGTAATTTTATTAAAAGAACTCCTTTTGGAAGTGCTTTTGTATAGCTAGTTATTTAGTTTTTGCAAACTTTGAGGAAAAGAGTAAATTTATTTTTTATAAGACTCAACAATAAGATTTAACAATAATTACTTACTACTAAAATGATATCCAATTTTAATTGTACCCCAAACTGGAGTTTTTGCATCACTTAAAAC
>PCUD01000116.1:109061-116783 GCA_002786785.1 Ignavibacteriales bacterium CG18_big_fil_WC_8_21_14_2_50_31_20
GTAGTATTAATAAAAGTGAATTCTGGAATATGCATTAAATATAGACCAACATATGGTGTCCAGTTTGTTTCTGGTTTATTTCCATTTATGTGATATTTTACACCCCCATAATATCCAAATATTCCAGCTCCAGCTTCTACATTTACATTTGGAGTAAAAAAATAATCAAGAGAAAAAGATAATATCAAACTTGGTCCTCCCAAGTTGGCATTTATTCCAAAACGATTATTTATTCTTGGATTACTATTTTCAACCGAAATATCTTGGGCTAATAAATTAATAGAAATGAGTAAGGTTAAAAATATTGTTATTTTTGGCATATTCTCTCTTTCTGTTTTTAAAAATACTTAAGTCAACTTGCATTAATTTTTTAAATATTAATATTTGTGAGAGTAACATATAGCATAAAATTTTAAAAAACTAATTATAAAGAGATGCGTTGTCTATTTAGACAATACTTGAATGAAAGAAAGACTAAAATTAGGGTTATTTGAATGCCCGGGTAATATCAATCCCAATTCTTGTGAATAAATTTGGTGGTAAGTTTTTCCAAATATGCCTCTGAATTGGATTTTTAACTAAATATAATCTTTTGTTAAACTATCTTCAGCTTTCTTTTTTAACATTTCTCTATCGGTTTTAAGCATATTCTCTATTTCATTTTTGAAATATTGATATCTGTAAGTTGTTATTCTTGACTCGCCAATATGAACGATTTCAGCATCATCTATTTTAATACCATAATGTTTTTCCAAAATATATTGGTATAATGAAAGTTGTAGTGAATAATGGATATAATTACAATCCATGAGTCGAGAACTGGCATTATGATTTCCCATTCTGTTTCTAAAAGAATTAATGTCAATTCTTTTGCTAGTTTTCCAATCAAATATTTTATATGAATCAGTCACACTATTATAAACTAATAAATCAATTGAGCCAGCAAGTTCTAATTCCTTTGAGTAAACCATAACTTCTGAAAATAGAATATTTCTATCAGTCATGTTCTCTTTTATCCATTTCACAGCAAGTATACTTTTTTCTTTTATTGGTTCTGTTCCATTATTAATAAATTGCTGAATTTCATTATGTATTGCTGTGCCTTCATCCCCAGATTTGTCCCACTCTTCAACTAATTCTTGTGGTGTCATGTCAATATATTTATCATGTGAACTTGTTAGGTTATTGGCAATCCCAATTTTATCAAACGGTTCAAAAAACAATTTTATAAAGTTGGTACACGATGTAAATTCAAAATTTGGGTCATCAAGTAGTTCGTATCTGTGAATATCTTCTATTAAAACAATATTATTATCACTGAATTTTTGCATGCAAAGTCTCTATTTTTTAAAGTTGAAGATACAAAACTATTGGAAATTTATTGTTACTAAATGAGTTCAACCATATTTTTCGTCCAAAAACTTAGTGGTAAATGCATTAAAACATTTATTACACTCCTATCCGGTGAAGTAATAAATAAAATTTACAAAACAATAGATTGCTTTTATCTCTTTCGTTTTTCTCCTCATATAAAGGGGGCTGTCTCAAAAGTACAAAATGTCATTCTGAACTTGATTCAGAATCTCATTTCCCAACAAAATCGAAAGATTAGATTCCGGGTCAAGCTCGGAATGACGGTTTTGAAACAGCTTCATTTGTTTAATTTACATCTCTCCTGCCTGTACTTTAACTGGGAACCATTTGTACAATGCTGGTAAAACAATCAGAGTAAGTATAGTTGAAGTAAACAATCCACCTATTACTACGGTAGCAAGGGGTCTTTGAACTTCACTTCCTGTGCCGGTGCCAAGAAGCAATGGCATCAAACCAAGCATTGTTGTTAGTGCAGTCATCAGAACCGGTCTAAGTCTCAGCTTTGCACCTTCAATTGATGCTTCATCAATAGTCATTCCTTCGCGCAGCAATTGATTAAGATATGTAACAAGTAGCATCCCGTTCTGCAGAGCAATACCAAAGAGCGCGATAAAACCGACTGATGACGGCACTGAAAGGTTTTGGTTAGTTAACCAAAGTGCAATAACTCCGCCGACAAGAGCAAGTGGGATATTTATAAAAATTAGTAAAGTATTTTTCATCGAGTTAAAACTGGAATAGAGCAAGAAGAATACAATCAATAGTGTAATAGGGATAACAAGTGCGAATCGTTTGTTTGCTTCCTGCTGAAGTTTATATTGTCCACCCCAAGTTGTGTAATAACCAACAGGTAAGTTTACCTTTTCGCCAATTTCCTTTTGAGCTTCCTCAACAAAACCCCCGATATCTCTGCCAACAACATTACATTGTACGATAATAAAGCGTTGATTCTGTTCTCGTGTAATTTGTCGCGGTCCCTCAATTTCTTCAATGTCGGCAACCTGGCTTAACGGAACTTGCATTCCAGTAGGTGTGCTTATCAGCAGTTCATTAATTACTGCTTTGTTATTTCTGTATTCCGGCGCTAAGCGGACAAAAATATCAAACCGTCTTATACCTTCAAAAATCTGTCCAGAAGTTTCACCGCCGATTGCTGTTTTAATAACTTGCTGAACATCTGCAAGATTTAATCCGTAGCGTGCTATTGCGTGGCGGTCGACAGTTATTTTTAACTGTGGTTTTCCGCTAACTTGATCCACTTGAATATCAGCGGCGCCTTCTACATCCCGAATAGTAGCAGCAATCTTTTCGGCGTTCGATTTAAGTAAATTCAAATCGTCACCGAATAGTTTAACGGCAAGTTCGGCTTTAACACCTTCGAGTAATTCATCAATCGACATTTGAATAGGCTGAGTAAAGTTGACAAGTATTCCGGGGAATGAACTTATTTTTTCTCGAATTGCTTCTTCAATATCCGTTTGAGCAAACCCCTCTCTCCATTCGGATTTAGGTTTTAAGAGGACAGTTATTTCCGCACTATTGATCGGATCGGTATGTGCTCCTACTTCGCCCCTGCCTATCCTTGTTACTGTTCCATTTACTTCCTTTACTTCATTCACTTTCTTTTCAAGAAGAAGAGTAGTTTTCTTACTTTCCTCAAGGGATATAGATGGCGCCATAGAAATCTTGACGACTATTGTTCCCTCCTGTAAAGTTGGTGTAAATTCCGATCCAAGCCGGGGATAAAGAAATATTCCCACAATAATAATTATTACTCCCAGTACTACCGCGGCAATCCGGGTTTTAACGAAAAACTTAACAACTGGATTATATATTTTTAATAGAATCTGGATAATTAAATTCTCTTTATGTTCAATTCCGTTAAGTTTTTTCTTCTTATGTTTTAACATGAATGAAGAATATACTGGGGCTAAAAACATTGCAAAGATTAACGAGCCGAACATAGCCAAAGCAATTGTGTAAGCGAGTGGTCTGAACGTTTTACCTTCAACTCCCTGCAATGTAAACAAAGGAATAAAAACAGTAATAATTATTACTATAGAAAAGATAATGGGGCGCAAAACTTCTTTACTCGCTTTGGCAACAATATGAATAAAATTTTCATCCAGCGATGATTTCCGTTTTAGCCTATCAACATTTTCAACAAGCACAATACTTCCGTCAACCATCATTCCAATTGCAATGGCGAGTCCGCCAAAAGACATTAAGTTGATTGATATACCAAAATACTCCATCCCGATAAAAGCGAACAAAACAGAGAACGGAATTGATAAAGCAACTACAACACTTGGTCGCATAGATCCCATAAGCAAAATTAACACAATTACTACGAGGGCTATTCCTTGCAGTAACGCATTGGTGACAGTACTTACGGCTGCTTCAACAAGTGATTTCTGTTCGTAATATGGAACAATCTTAATTCCTTCGGGAAGAGTTTTGTTTATCTCTGCCATCTTCTTTTCAACATCGCTTATTACAGTTGAAGAGTTTGTTCCGAATAGTTTTACCACTTGACCAGATACAACTTCTCCAATTCCATTTCTAGTTTGGAGTCCCCTTCTTATTGCACCACCTATTTTTATCTCCGAAACTTGATTCAAATAAATTGGTGTGCCGTCTTCGGATTTAATTACAATGTTCTCCAAATCTTCAATTTTTGTTGCCAATCCAACTGAACGAACCAAAAATTCTTCAGCATCCCGTTCAATATATGATGCGCCAACGTTCATGTTGTTTTTCTTAATTATATCAACCAAATCATTCACGGCAATATCATATCGCAGTAATGAATTCGGATCAACAACTACGTGAAATTGTTTTTCCCATCCACCAATACCAAGTACTTCGGTAACTCCGGGAACGGTTTGAAGCTGATACTTAATTATCCAGTCTTGAATAGTTCTAAGTTCGGTAAGTGAATATGTGCCTGTTGTATCTTCGAGATAATAAAAAAGAATCAGCCCCATGCCTGTTGAAATAGGTCCCATTTGCGGATCACCAAATCCTTCAGGTATTTGCTCACGCGCTTCCTGCAATCTCTCGTTAACAATTTGCCGAGCAAAATAAATATCTGTCCCATCCTCAAAGTAAATATTAACAACCGATAAACCAAAGTTTGATACCGATCGGATATTTTCAAGGTTTGGCAAACCGTTCAATGCTGATTCAATAGGAAATGTTACATACTTTTCAACTTCTTCAGGCGCCAATCCTTCGGTAACGGTAAATACCTGAACAAGCGAAGGTGATACATCAGGGAATGCATCTATTGGTAATTTATTATAACTGAAATAACCGCCTACAAAAACAACTATTGCTAAAACAGTGATTAGCAGTCTATTTTTAAGTGCAAAATCTATTATTTTATTCATTTAAGTCCTCCTATAATTAATGACCGTGACCGCCACCAAACGATTCTTTCAACAATTCCGATTTAATTACAAAAGCACCTTCGGCAATGTAAGTTTGTCCGGTATTCAAGCCTGTTAACACTTCGGCGTATTTTGTATTTGTTTTGCCAATTGTTACAGGCTGCGGCTTTAAGTCTTCGCCGTCTTTAACGAATACAACTTTCTGTCCTTCAAAATTTTGAATTGCGTTGAGTGTTACTGCTTTCTCAACTTCAACAAAATCCGTTAGTACTTTTGATATTATAAACATACCTGGTTTCCAGTAACCAGAGGAATTATTCAAACGGACTCTTGCTGTTGCCGTTCGGGTATGTACATCAACGGTAGGACTTAAATAAAATATTTTTCCACTTACAGCATTTTCAATATCATTAAAATAGATTTGAGCACTCTGACCCAATTTAATTTTATCAATATCTTTTTGATGTACATTCAGCTCTGCCCATACCGAACGTAAATTGGCTACTGTAACAATATGTTTATCATCTCCGATTAATTCACCAGGAGTCATATGAAGTTCGAGCACAACTCCGTCAATAGAAGACTTTACTTTGTAATTAACTAAACTTTCATTACTTTCAATAACTGCAATCACTTCATCCTTTTTAACTTTGTCGCCAATTTTTACAGAAACCGTTTTAACAACTCCGGCAAACCTTGGAACAATATGAGCAAGTTTATCCGGATCGGTTACAATTTCGCCGGTTAAATCGGTATGCATTTGTAATTTTTTCGAACTAACTTTTTCAAGTTTAATGCCTAGTTCATTAATTTCGGCATTAGTCAGTTTTACGGATTCCTCTTCGTGTTCATCGCCTTCGTTGTTTTCTTCACCATGTCCGGCTTCTGCAGAAGAATGTATTTCTGTATCTTCACTACTTTTCAGTAATGTTAAAATCGCAAAAGCAACAACGGCACCGATGACAATGCCAATAATTAAATAAATTAATTTATTTTTCTTTTCCATAGTTATTTATCCTTTATTTTATTTCCTTTGCAATTAATCCTTCTATTTCCGTTTGAACAGAATAGATTTCACCGATAATATTTAAGTATTGATTCTGCAGCTCGAACAAAGTACGTTCGGTGTCGAGCACATCTAGTATGGCAAATCTTCCAACGAGATTACCCTCTTTAATAATTTTAAATGCTTCTTTCGCCTGCGGTATCGATTCATTCTTAAGCTGGTCTGCGGTTGATGTTACTGCCATCATTCTTTTGTACAGAACATTTAATTGCAGAGTTAATCTATTTTTAACGGATTCGTATTCTCTCTTTTTTTGACCTATACGGATTTTTGCTTCTTGAATAGCACCTTGATTTCCATCGAAAATAGGCAGCGCTATTGATGCTCCAATTAAAAATGTATTTGCATTAACATTATTTAATCTTCTAAATCCTGCACTTATAGTTAAATCTGGTACGGCTTTCGATTCTTCAAAATTAGCAACTGCCGTTCGTTTAGCATATTCGCTTTCATATCTTTTAAGTTTTGGATTGTTCTCTAACTGTTCTAAAAGTGAGTCGTAACTCGGAATATCAATCGGGTATTTAAGTTCACCCGCGAGTGAATCTATGGTTAAATCGGGCTGATAAATCAGTGAGAGCAACTCCACTTTGTAAATTTCATATTCGGATTGCAAACGGTTCAGATCAATCTTCAATGAGTTAAGAATAATCTTTGCGCGGGATATTTCAGCAGGAGAAATTTTACCGGCATCAACACGTCTTTGAAGATTTGTCATAAACTCTTCCGATATTCTTATAAGTTCTTCATTTTTTTCAACAATAAGTTGCACTGCTAACGCATTTTGAAATGCTCTTCTTATATCCGTAATAATTTCAATTCTTTTTGTTTCATAATCCCATTCAGCAAGCGAGATGTTCGATTCGGAAACTTTAACTCGCTTGTTTATTTTACCAGCAAGTAAAATATCCTGGCTTATAAATGCAGTTATTTCACTATTGCCAAAACCGTTAAAATCTTTACTGCCAAGAATATTTTCGGCTTCAACTCCAAACTCTGGATTTGGCATTAGTCCGCTCTGCAGCTTTGCTGCTTCAAGGGCATCAATCTCATATCTCAACGAGTGAAGTTCCGGATTATTTTGTACTGCCATCGAAACTGCTTTTTCAATTGTTAATTCACCGCTTGTTTGTCCATATACTGAAACTGAAACTGAAAATAGACCAAACAAAGCGACTGAAATTATACACATTGATTTGTGCATAAAAACTCCTTTGTTTTTACTTTAATAATTTTTTAGATAAGTTGGTAATTAATACTATTGGATAAATAGTATCAAATTAGAAGGGATATAGTAGTGTAGCTTTCTAGAATTGAATTTTCTAAATTGTGGTTAAAGTAAGAATTATTAAACTCTTTTTCGTAGTTGGTGTTTTCAAATATTGCTGCAAGTTTTACAATATTGGCGGTAATAACAATTCTGTCTTTGGGGATAAATTCATCATCTTCAAAACAGTTTTGATCGAGGGCAGTATCTTCGCAGTCTTGTGAACTAAATTCAACTGTTTTTGTGTACCCATTAAATTGAATATTGCTGCATTCATCACAATCATTTACATTTTCTATCGCGATATGTCCGTCGCTTCCAGAACAAATAACATAGTTATCCAACAAATTATGGAAGAATGACAGATGGCTAATAAGTGTCAGTATTAAAAGAATATGTGTTGATTTATTTATTAAATTATGTTTCATTACTCTTCAGTATGTTCTTTAATATTTTTTATAGTATCGGCAATATGATTGTCATCAATGGAATAAAAAACCATTTTTCCTTCTTTTCGATATTTCACTAATCTAGCATTTCTTAACAATCTTAATTGATGAGAAACAGTTGAAACATTTGCTTCCATAGCTGCTGCAAGATCGCAAACGCAAAGTTCGCTGTTA
>PCUD01000015.1:0-663 GCA_002786785.1 Ignavibacteriales bacterium CG18_big_fil_WC_8_21_14_2_50_31_20
GGAAATAACAGAGATGAAATTCTTGCTGGTGGTTTTTATAAAGATGATGTTGTTGCTATAGAATATAATGGTTCTGGCGATATTCATGATGGAGCTAACTACGATGTAATGCATTATTATGGTGGTGGAAAAGCATCAGAATGGGAATGGGAAACCATCACAATTTCTGATTCAGCTGGTGTAATTGATACTACTTATTCAACAGGTGCTTGGGGCAATCCAGGTGTTATGAAAATGGGTTCTGGTGACTTAATAGGTAATGATGGAAAACCAGAATTAGTAATTGGATATCAAGCAAATGTTTATGATTCAATGACAGTAGTTAATCGCATATGGGATGGTTCTGTTTGGGTAGAAACTGAAGGAAAAATATACAACGACCATAATATTCAAATTAGAGTTCTTCAATATGGTACTGGTACTGGTGTTATTAAAGATATGAACATTGTAACTCCAAATGATTATACATTGGCTCAAAATTATCCAAATCCATTTAACCCAACAACAAATATCAGATTTTCACTTCCAGTTTCTAAAAAAGTGACAATTACTGTTTATGATATGTTAGGTAGCGAAGTAAAAACTTTGGTTAATAACGAAGAATTTGCTAAAGGTAGTTACGAAGCAACTTGGGATGGTACAAACAACTTTGGCAGCAAAGTT
>PCUD01000015.1:679-1267 GCA_002786785.1 Ignavibacteriales bacterium CG18_big_fil_WC_8_21_14_2_50_31_20
GATTCTTGAATAGAGACTCTGAAAAAATTAAAAGCCCAACTTTTTTTTAAGTTGGGCTTTTTTTTGTCAATTACAAAAAGTTGGGCTTTTTTGAATAATATTCATTTCTTAAAATTCCCATAACATAAAAATCGATGTATTCGTTATTGTGATACATTGCTTTGAGTAAAGTTTCTTCAATTATTAAAGTAAATTAGATTCTTGGAAAAATTAAAAGCCCAACTTTTAAATAAAAATTGGGCTTTTTTGTCAATTACAAAAAGTTGGGCTTTTTTTAAATTAATTGTCTATTGAATAATATTCTTTTCTTAAAATTCCCATAACATAAAAATCGATGTATTCGTTATTGTGATACATTGCTTCTCGTAAAGTTCCTTCAATTTTGAAACCAGCTTTTTCGTACGCTTTTACACCTTTTACGTTGCTTTTGGCGACATGTAATTGAATTCTGTTCAGATTTAAAATATCAAATGAATATTTTAATAGCAATTTTGTGGCTTCTTTACCATAACCTTTTGACCAAAATTCTGGATTATAAATGGCAATAAAAAATATGGCAGCTCTGCTAATAAAATCAATTCGGAAAAG
>PCUD01000015.1:1281-1669 GCA_002786785.1 Ignavibacteriales bacterium CG18_big_fil_WC_8_21_14_2_50_31_20
AATTGGAATATTCGTGCTGCTTTCACAAATGGTGAATAACTCATTTTCTTTGGCAGCAACCAATTTTTCCATTTCTTCTGCTACTTGTTTTTTAGTCATTGGAGAAAAGAGGAAAAGCGTATCTCTAACTTCGCTATTATTTTTGCCGAAGTGAATTACTTCTAAATCAGAACTTTCATCATATGCGCGTAAATAAATATTTTCACTTTCAATAAATTTATCTAATTGTGCCATGTTAAAATTTACTCCATAAAAAATTAAAATACTTTAGATTGTTTTTTCTCTAAATGAATAATCAGAATTCTGTATAAACTATCAATATAATTTAAGTGTGCAATTTAAAAGCAATTAAAATGATATTGCAACCCAAATGGACTAAAAGTACAAA
>PCUD01000015.1:1741-4639 GCA_002786785.1 Ignavibacteriales bacterium CG18_big_fil_WC_8_21_14_2_50_31_20
TTAGTATTTAAATAGGTTATTTGTCTAAGGAGGTTCTATGATCAAAAAGTTACTTTTGGTAATTCCATTATTTTTACTTATTACAGTTCTCAACTATGCAGGTACAACTGGAAAAATAGCTGGTATTGTAACAGATGCTGAAACTGGTGAAGCACTTCCAGGAATTAATATAATTCTTGAAGGGACTACGTTAGGAGCTGCATCTGATGTAAGTGGTTATTTTCTTATAAACAATGTTCCACCAGGTAAATATGAAATATTAGCTTCTGGTGTTGGTTTCCAAAAGAAACGATTTACAGAAGTTCAAGTTTCTGCTGATTTTACAACGTCATTAGATTTCAAAATGTCAGTTGCCTCCGTTGAAGTTGAAACAGTAGTTGTGCAAGCTAAGACACCAATGGTTCGCAAAGATTTAACATCTTCTCATACACAGATTGATTCCAAAACAATAAAATCGTTACCAGTTGAAAGCATTTCCCAAATGTTAACATTGCAAGCGGGAATAACTCAAGATGCTGGAGGAGCAATTCATATTCGTGGTGGAAGAGCCAATGAAACTGCATATAGTGTTAATGGGATGTCAATTTCTAATCCTTACGATAATACCCAAACAGTTGCAATTGCAACCAATGCTGTTCAAGAACTATCGGTTGTTAGTGGAACTTTTAATGCAGAGTATGGAAATGCCCTTAGTGGAATTGTAAATACTATTACCAAAGAAGGCTCCAACAACTTTAATGGGAGTATTTCTTTTTACACGGGGGATTATTTAAGTAACAGGTCAGATGTCTTTTATAATATTGATGAAATAAACCCATTAAATAATACAACAACCGAGTTTACGCTATCTGGTCCAATAATAAATAGTAAAATCAACTTTTTTATTTCTGGAAGATATAGTGATGACCAAGGATATTTATATGGAAATAGGCAACATAATGTTTCTGATTTTGTTAGTAAAAATCCAATAGATCCAAATGATATATCAGTATTATCAACTGGAGATGGTGAAATTGTTCCAATGAATAGTGGCTGGAGTTATACTTCGACTGGAAAGATAACTATTAGACCATTAACTACATTAAAAGTAAATATGGATGTAATTTATTCTGAAAACAAATATACACCTTACGATCATTCATTAAAGTACAATCCTGATGCAAATAATCCAAGAATGGGTTGGGGTTTGCTTGGAATGATTGAAGTTAATCATGCTTTAAGTAATAAAACATTTTACACATTTAGAGCTTCTTATAATATTGATGATTTTAAAAGATATTTATACAGGTTAGTTGATGCAAATGGAAATGCTGTTGATTACCATGCAGGTATGAGTCTTGATGGGATTTATGCAGACCAACGTTATCAGCCTGATTATAAATCAACTGTATTGCCAGCGCCAATTGCGTTTAGTGCCGGTGGAACATATCAAGGTGGTGGGCAATCTCATTTTTATCAGAGATCAAAAATATTTGGTGCTAAATTTGATATGACAAGTCAGTTAAGTAAAGAGCATGAAGTAAAATTTGGGGCCCAAGTTCGGTCCTACGATATTGCGATGAGCAGTTTTTCAATTTTACGCGACACAACAACATATAAAAAAGCTACAATTGCTCCAATAAATTCAAATAGCAACAATAAATACAATAAAGCTCCAATTGAAATGTCCGCTTATATTCAAGACAAGATGGAGTTTGAATCAATAATTTTAAATCTTGGTTTGCGATATGATTATTTTAATTCAAATTCGCAATACTCGACAAATCAATTTTTGCCAACTCCCAATGACCCATTAGTTCCAAGTGATAAAAAGGATGGACTATTAGCAGATGCAGAGGCTAAACATCAAATTAGTCCTCGTTTGGGTATTTCATTCCCAATTACTGATCAAGGAATAATTCACTTTTCATACGGGCATTTTTACCAACTTCCATCATTATCGTACCTTTACACAAATCCAGAATTTAAGTTTGCGGTTGGTTCGCCTACTTATGGTAATGCAAACTTAAATCCCGAAAGAACAGTTACATACGAAATAGGCTTACAGCAAGGTCTTGCTGAAAATGTTGCATTTAATGTAACGGGTTATTACAAAGATGTTAGAGATTTACTAGCAAGCCAGCAAATAAGAATTAGTGGAACTCAAACATATTTTACATACGTAAATAAAGATTATGGTAATATAAAAGGCATTATTTTATCCTTTACCAAACGAAAAACTATAAACGATATTTGGGGATTTACATTAGATTATACATATCAAGTTGGAGAAGGAAATGATGTAAATTCTGATGCATTTTTCATTGATTTATCTTCGGGTAGGCAGTCTGAAAAAGTTCCAGTTTTATTAAATTGGGATAAATCACATCAGCTAAATTCAACCTTTACTGTTGGTAAACCAGGTGATTGGAATGCTGCAATAATTGGAAAATTCGCCACAGGATTGCCTTACACTCCATTGCTTTATGACAAGCAAGTTTATTTAGAAAGAAATTCTGATAGAAGACCAACATATTTTAATTTTGATCTTTTATTTGAAAAGGCATTTCAAGTTGCCAGCTTAAATATTGTTGCATTCCTAAAAGTGTATAATTTGTTTGATCAGTTAAATGAAAATTCTGTTTATGCAACAACAGGACGCTCAACTTATACTTTGGATGCAAACAGAGCAGAGGCTGCGGAAACAGATAGAATTGCAGCAAGAGTTAATGGAGTTCATACTTCATCGGAATATTATAATAGACCAGATTATTATAGAGCTCCAAGAGAAGTTCGCCTTGGTTTAACTTTAGAATTTTAAAGAGAAGAGTATAATAAAAAACATACTTAAGATGAAATTATGGAGAAAAGAATGGTTAAGAAAAATTTTGTTAAATATATAATAGCAGTGTTGCTCTT
>PCUD01000015.1:4685-4914 GCA_002786785.1 Ignavibacteriales bacterium CG18_big_fil_WC_8_21_14_2_50_31_20
TCATCGCCAGCGGATGAAAATGAAAAGTTTTCAAAACCTTATGATGGCAATAATACTTTACAAAAAATTAATAGTGCTGCAGATAGAAAGTCATATTTCATGAACGGGAATAAAATTGGCACCCAAATATTTAATTATGGTGGCATTGCTCCAGGTTTTGGATTATTAAGAGGAGTAAACAATTTTGTTTGGAAAGACCTATCGTATGTATTTCAATTTTGCCCAATTG
>PCUD01000140.1:0-14099 GCA_002786785.1 Ignavibacteriales bacterium CG18_big_fil_WC_8_21_14_2_50_31_20
TCTTCAACACTATATGTTAAATTTACGGTACTATCATTTACTGGTTTGTAATCAATACCTTTGGTATATAAGCCTTCCACGTTAAAATATTTTAAGTTTGCTAATTGTTGAAGTGAAGAGAAAATTGCAGTACGACTAAAATAATCACCTGGAACTGTATAAAGTTCTCGTCGTATCACTTTTCCCATTGTTTTTGTATTTCCAGCAATATTAACTTCACCAATTTTGAACCGCTGGTTTTCTTTTATTGAAATAATAATATCTAAAGAATCTTCACCAATTCTTTGCTCGCGTGTAGTAAGGTTAAATCCTAAATAACCATTATCTTGATAAATGGATGAAACATCGGTTTGTTTTTCGTTAAATCTTAAATTTTGATTAAAACGGTCTAAATTATAAACGTCACCTTTTTTGAAATCTAATCTTGCATTTAGAATATTATCGTTATAAACTGAATTACCTTCCCAGATAATATTTCTTACAAGAATTTTATTCCCTTCGTTAAGATTAATAAAAATTTCTATCTCTGTTTTATCTTCGTTAAAGACCAATGAATCACTTATAATTTCGAAATCTCTATAACCTTGTTTGTTGTAAAATGATTTTAATAATTCTTTGTCTTTCTTATAATCCTCTCTATTAAAAGTACTGCTTACCCAAAATTTCCACCAAGAAGGTTCAGAGGTTTCATCAAATTCGGATTTCAAATCGTCGCTTTCAAAAGCTTTGTTATTTAGGAAAGTAATTTTAGTAACATCAACTTTTTCACCCTCTTCAATATTGTATACTAACAATAAACGGTCTTTTATTCTGTTAATAATATCTCGTTTACTGTTGGAGTCAAATTCGTAAACTATTTCTTTAGTATTTGCGAGGTTAACTTTATCTTGCCAAGTTACAGTTATTTCGTTTTCATCTGTTGTATCTGCTTTTGCAAACTGAAATAATGAAGTTGTAATTTGAGCATTCATTAAATCTTCAGCTTCATAAAGCTTTTTGATTTCGCGTATTGTTTTATATACCGATTGAGGTTTTAAAATTTGCCCAGAAACAAAAGTAACTGCTTTTTCTAAATCTTCATCGTCTAAGTCGTCATTTCCATTAAAAATAAACTTTTCAATTCTTGGAAATTCGTTTACATTAATTACAATAAAAACACCATTACTAACTTTCTTTTCAATTTCAATTTTAATGTCAGAAGTAAAAAGTCCAAGTTTCCATAATCTTTTAATAGCATTAAGTGTTTGGTCACCTGGTATCTCAATTTCGTCACCAATTTTTAATCCACTGTTCGCAATAATAGTTGCAGGATCTGAAGTCGTATTTCCAACAACAGTAATTCCTAATATTTTATAACTTACTCTACCAACTTGAGGAAATAATGTTGAAGTAAATATGAAAATGAGTAAAAAGCTAATAAGTAACGGTTTAATCGGGTAGTTAATCATTTTCTCCAATCTTTTTTTTATCATCATTAATTTGTTCACTAACTAGTCCGAATCTTCGTTCTCTTTTTTGAAATTCTTTTATTGCTTCAATAAGGTTAGAAGTTTTAAACTTTGGCCAAAGAACTTCGGTAACAAAAATTTCAGAATAAGCAATTTGCCAAAGCAAGAAATTACTTATTCTCATTTCACCACCACTTCTGATAACAAGCTCCGGGTCTGGCATTTCGGATGTGTTTAAGTGCCTTGACACAATTTCTTCAGAAATATTTTCTACTTCAATATTTCCATTTTTTACTTTTTGAGAAATTAATTTTATGGCATTTGTTAATTCCCACCTTCCACTATAGCTTAAAGCTAAATTCAATGTCATTTTAGTGTTCATTTTGGTTTTTTCAAATGCTTCTTCCAACTCTTCTTTTACTTCATGAGGCAACATCTCTGAATTACCAATTGAAGTTAATCTAATATTATTTTTATGTAATTCATCAGTTTCATCTTTTAAACTTTTAACAATAAGTCTCATTAAGGTAGAAACTTCATTTTTGGGTCTTTGCCAATTCTCAGTGGAAAAAGTATAAAGAGTTAAATATTTTACACCAAGATTTACACAAGCTTCAACAATTTCACGTACAGTTTTAACACCTTTCTTATGACCAGCAACTCTGGGTAAACCGTTCATCTTTGCCCAACGTCCATTTCCATCCATAATAATGGCAATATGCTTTGGTACTAAGCCAGAATTTTTAACTTCTTCGATATTATTAAAATCTTTGTCGGTTAAGATCTTTTTCACATACTTCCAAATTATTTTAAATCAAACTACCAAAATATATGGGAGTCACCTAAATGTCAAGAATGATTAAACTTATCAAAATATAACAATTTATTTATGACTGGAATTATACAAAGGAAAATTTATTTTGTGCCAGGAAAAATTGAGAACTTTTAGTAAAAAAGATTTTCTTCGTTAGTTGTGCTAACAATTTTAATTTGTTTCTGAGTTTCCTCTTCCAAATTACTAATAAGTTTTTTTGCTAAAGGTATTAGGCTTGCAGGAACTCCAAGAAAAAGGGTAACGGGTTTAGATGAATACTTATTTCGCTGGTTAGCAAGAAATTTAATTTTACGCAAAATTGTCGGTTTGTTCAAATCTTCTTCATTTAACGTTAATCCAAATATTAGCTTTTTGTTAAGTTTGCCAATAGCATCAACTTCAAATTCACCAATTTTAGAAGGTTTGGGTAGATATTTACTATGTTTTCTACTCAAAGTTAGAAAACCATTTTTCCAAAAATGCTCAATTAATGAATCTACTCTATCTTTTTCAGTTAAATGTACCATAATATTTAGCTAATTTAATATTGGAATTATAGGTGAAAAATGTGAATAATTCAAAATTTTAATGTTTAAAATTTTATCATATTCAATCATTTTAATTTCTTTTGCGTTATTTAGCCTACCAAAAACTACTTTTTTACCTTTTTTATCTAAACTTAAATAATAAGGTTCAAAAAGAGTCTCTTCAAATTCGTATAGAATTTGTAATCTATTTCTATTTGAAATGGCTTTTGTAAAAATTTCAGTTTTCATGATTACCTCAATTGTACCACCTAAATACTCCAAGAGCTTTACCTATTATCGAAAAGTTATCTAAATTGTGTACATTAATAGGGGAGTAATTATCGTTTTCTGGAATAAGAGAAATATTACCATTTTTTCTTTCAAATCTCTTAAGGGTTGCTTCGTTATCTATCATAGCAACAATTATTTCGCCGTTATTTGCATCTTTTTGAGGATTAATTATTACAACATCTCCTTCAAATATTCCAGCGTTTATCATACTATCACCTTTAACTTTTAATGCAAAACAATTCGCTTTTGAATTTATTAGACTTGCTTGAATGTTAATTGTTCCTTCAATATTTTCTTCTGCAAGAATTGGTTGACCAGCGGCAACACGACCAATTATGGGAATTTCAATTGTATCAGCATTAATAATTTTTGAACTTAAACTGTTTTCGGTAATTGAAATTGTTCTGCTTGAATTTTCTCCAATATTTAAAAAGCCTTTTTTAATTAAAGCGTCAATATGCCGCTTTACTCCAAAAGTGCTTGCAATATTAAAATGCGTTCCAATTTCGCGATAAGTTGGGGGATAGCTGTTAAAATCGATAAAATCTTTAATAAACTGATAAATATTTTCTTGTCGTTCTGTTAATTCATTTTTCATTTTAGTGTTCCAATGTTCACTACAAAAATAGTGAACAGAAAAGCACTTGTCAAGAAAAATTTGTAAAAAAGGCAAAAAATAATTTGCCTTAAAAATAGTATGATTTAATTAAAATTTATTTTGTCAGTAATAGTTTAATGGTTTTTGTTTCATTATTAGTCTTAATTTGCGAAAAATATATTCCTGAAGGTAAATTTGAGGCATCAAATTTAACTTTATGTAATCCAGAATTCATATCTTTATTAACAAGAGTTGTAATTAAATTTCCAATTATATCATAAATAGTAATTCTAACATGAGAACTTTGTGCTAAATTATATTCAATTGTTGTACTTGGATTAAACGGATTTGGATACGCTGAAATTAAATGAAAAGAAACAGGTGAACTGGTTTTTTCAACTGATGTGGTTGTTTTAGTTGTAAATGAAATTGTTTTATCTATTCCAAAATTATAATTATCAGTTGCAGCAATATCTTTTTTGAGCTCAATAAAATAAGTACTGTTTTCTTCTAAAGGTGATTGAGGAGTAAATTTGATTATTCCATTTGAATACTCACTTGCATTTACAATTATATCCAAAGAATTTCCATTAATATCTGTGAAAACAACATTTCCACCAAGTGTAGATGAATTTAAGAAACCATCAAAATGAAGTGAAATAGATGTATCTGTGTCAATATTAATATCCCCATCTTGTGGAAAACTTGAAATTAAGGAAAGATTATCACGGGATTTTGTAGTAAAGTTTAGCTCAACATTTTCAGGTAGTTCAACATTCCAATTACTCATTGCGTTTTTAGAGATTATTATTGAATAGTTGGTTTGTTTAGCAAAAGCTGGAGATGGCTCATAATAGAGGATATTTCCTTCAGTATTCCAACTTATTGTTCCAAATGTATTTGGTGTAATTAAAAAAGCATTTACAACCGAGTTTTGATTCATTGGATGCGAAAATTCAATAAAAATACTTTTTGAGAGATACATGCTATCTATTTGTGAATTTGGATATGTGGCAACAACATTTGGCGAAGCAGTAATATCAATAATTTTAGAAGCAGTTAGTTCTCGTATTAATGACATTCTATTAATCATTTGAGTACCAGGGCATTCAGTTCCACCACCACTTTGTCCATGACCACTAATATTATTATTTACTTTGTTTATTGCTTCGTGGTAACTACTACCTTCGGGATCAATTCCGTATTTATCACATAAAAAAGCTGCAATTGAAGCCACTTTGTTTAATCCAATATCACTTGGAATATCTGAAACATAGTTTCCAATAAAACAGATTCCACTAGTGCCGCTATTTTTACTTGAATTATGGGCACCTAAAATATTTTCTTCGTTATCACTTTTCCAAGCTCTACCTTTGTACAGAACTCCGTTGGGATCAACCAACCAATTATAACCAATATCATCCCAACCGTTGCCGTTTACGTGCCAATCCCAATAGGTTCTTACAACGGCTGCGTAATCGTTTGAAACAGTATTAGCAGCACTGTGATGAATAATTAAATGAGTTACGTTAGTTAAGCTACGTGAGCTTACATTTTCTGTTTGAGGGCAACCCCAAGTTTTTCTACTCACAAATTCAGGTCTGTCGAGCGTTAAAAGTGAGTTGTTATTTTGCGATTTTATTATATTATTTTTGATTTTCTGCTGAGACGTTTTACCAGGACTAATAAAACTGAATGTTAGTTTTTTTAATGTGGTTATTGCATTTGTGCGAAATTGCATAAATTTATTAGATTTATCAAAAAATGTGAGTGAGCCAATAAATTTGTTTTCGGTTTGTTCTAAATCGTTATCGTTAGTAATTAATTGCCATTCACTCCAATTATTTCCATTAACTGAAGCCCGAATAAAAAATTGTGAGTTCTTATTCATATTTAATATTGTTGCATTCAATCCAATTGCAATAAATGGTTCCGCATTTTGAATTGGAATTTCAATTATTTCCGATAAAAATTCAGAATGAGCTATATTTGAAAAACTACCTAATTTTGAATATTCAATTTTTTTATGAGTTATTTCTTGTCCAAAAAGGGAAAAAGCAAAAAGTAAAATAATAGAAAGTAGTTTGTATTGGTTAATAGTAAATAATTTTGTCACAAAATCTCAGGAATAAAATTTCAAATAGTGCTTTAACAGTTTTATATTTATTTGGTTTCCAAGTTATTAAAATAATTCTAATAACTAAAATAGTTCGGGGATATAATTTGTTGTAAAAATATATAATATCTTTTGTTTTGGGAAAGCAAGTGAAGGATTTAAAACAGAAGCTCATAATTAAATTTAATTATGAGCTTAAATGATAGTTGTTTTCTTATTTTCCAATTATTTGATTATGACATTCCAACCATATTTATCTTCAGTTTTTCCATATTGAATGTCAGTTAAAGCTTTGTATAACTTTGTGCCTAATTCACCAGCATGTTCACTGCTAAAGTTAATTTCAGTTTCACCATATTTAAGTTTACTAATTGATGAAATTACTGCTGCTGTTCCAGTTCCAAATAATTCAACAAGATTTCCATCATTATATCCATCAAAAATTTCTTTAAGCTCAATATCGCGTTCATTTACATTGTAACCCCAGTTTTTTAATATTTCAATTACTGACATTCTTGTAATACCAGGTAAAATTGTTCCAGAAAGACGAGGGGTTGCAATTTCGTCCTTAAATTGAACAAACATATTCATTGTTCCAACTTCTTCAATATATTTTTGATGAAGTGCATCAAGATAAAGAACTTGAGAGAAGCCAAGTTTTTTTGCTTCGCGCTGTGCCATAAGAGAAGCTGCATAATTTCCTGCTGTTTTGCATTCGCCAACCCCACCTCTAACTGCACGCACATATTTATCAGTAACCATAATTGGAACTGGTTTAAATCCACCAGGATAGTAGGGACCAACTGGACTTAAAAGGATTAAGAATTTATATTTTTCACCAGCTTTAACCCCAACCATTGGGTCAGTTGCAAATACAACAGGTCTAATATAAAGTGAATGACCTGGTTTGCTTGGAATCCAATCTCTATCAATACTTACTAATTCAAGCAATGCTTTCATTACAAAATCAATGTCAATTTCAGGGATACACATTTTTACAGCAGAACGATTTAAGCGCTCTAAGTTTTTTGATGGTCGAAAAAGGGAAATTTTCCCATCAATTTGTTTATAGGCTTTTAAGCCTTCAAAAATTGACTGCCCATAATGAAACACAAGTGCTGCAGGACTTAAACTAATATTTTCATGTTTTTTGATTACCGCATCTTGCCAACCACCTTTTTCAGAATCATAATCCATTTCTAAAACATGAGTTGTAAATGTTTTTCCAAAAATTAATTCTTCAGGAAATTCAACCTTTTTTTCATGTTTCACATTATCAAAAATTATTTTATTCATAATTACACCTTTAATTATATGTTTTTAAGAAGAATATCTTAAAGACAACTTAGTAATTTGATTTTATTTGTAATTCAATTTCTATTAATTTTAATTAAATTACAACCTTTTATAAGTAAAAATAATATTTTCTTCCCAAATAATTAACTGTATTTTTGAAAATATTAAATGCTATTTTAAAATTTTAACTAAATTTAAGTATGCTAAAAAACATTGTACAAAAACTTGGTGAAAAGACTATCAATTTTATTCAAGAAATTGGTCAAATTAGTAATCTATTAATTTCCCTTCTTAAATTTTCTTCCAAACTATTTAAAAATAGAAAACTTCTTTTTTTTCAAATGGAGCATATTGGAGTAAATTCACTTCCATTAGTTGTTATTATTGCTGTTTTTACTGGAGCAGTTTCTGCATGGCAAGCGGCATATCAATTAAAAGGTATTGCACCTGTTTCATTTCTTGGAACTGCCACAAGTAGAGCTATAATTACCGAATTAGGTCCTGTTTTAACTGCAATAATTATTGCAGGACGTGTTGGCGCTTCCATTGCTGCTGAAATAGGCTCAATGAAGGTTACCGAGCAGCTTGACGCACTTGAAACTATGGGAATTAGTACTGTACGATATTTAGCTATGCCAAGATTTTATGCTTCTGTTTTAATGATGCCTATCTTAATTATATTTGCTAATGTAATTGCTGTTGCTGGGGCTTATGTTATTTCAAACTATTTTTTGGACGTTTCATATGTTGTATTCTTTGATTCAGTTAAAAGATTTTTTTTAATAAGTGATTTTCTCTTTGGGTTAGTTAAGGGAATCGTTTTTGGAGCAATAACTTCACTTTTAGGGTGTCACATTGGGTTTATGACTTCAGGTGGTGCCGAAGGTGTTGGATTATCGACAATTCGCTCTTTTGTACTTTCTGCTTCGTTAATTTTAGTTTTTGATTATATTTTGTGGACTTTATTATTTTAATTTCTTGAGTATCTAAAATAAACTTGCTATTTTCAATTAATGAATTTTAAAAGAAAAAATTTAATTAGAATTGGCTAAAAGAATATTTGACATATTATTCTCTCTTCTTTTACTACCTTTATTATTACCTGCAATAATAGTATTTGGAATTATTTTAACAATAATAAATAAACAATCTCCGTTTTTTATTCAAAAACGCGGAATTACCCTTGATAAATATTTATTTAAAATCATTAAACTAAGAACAATCAAAGATGCTAATTTGAACGAAAAGTTTAATAATATTCATAAAGATATTTTTCTTAAACCATTTTATAAGGAAAAAACATCAAAGTTTGGGCGCTGGTTGAGAAAAACTGGGCTTGATGAAATTCCACAGATATTTAATGTATTAAAAGGTGATATGAGTTTGGTTGGACCAAGACCTCTAATGATTTCAGATCTTAAACTTTTTAAAAAAAACGATTATGAATTTTATAAATTTCGTGAAAGCTTAAATTCTAAACCTGGAATTACTGGATTATGGCAAATTTTTTGCAACAGAAATGAAGGGGCTAAAAATTTAATTGCGTTTGAAAAAATTTATGATGAAATGAAATCATTTAAATACGACTTAAAAATATTAGCCTATACAATTCCAATAGTACTTACGGCAAATAACACCGATGCTATATTTTCAGCACATGAATTTCCATTTAATGTTGCAAATGATGAACCACATTCCATAAAAGTGAACTTTGTTTTTGAAAAAAGTACTACAAATCATAAATATACAAGTGAATTTTCTGTTAAGGTTACAAAAAACTTTTGGAATAATTCAAATCCCGAGGAAAAAGTTGTTAAGTTAAAATTGATAAAGACTAAACCAAGTATTAGTCAGAGACGTAAAGCCAATTAAATAAAATATTTATTCACCTAAAAAAAAATATTTTCTCTTATTTGAAAATATTTTTCTAAAAATTCTCTAAATAAAAAATCTTACTAAAATCATAATGTATAGTTTTAAATTAATTTGGAATATTTGATTTAAACGAAACTAAGTGAGAAAAGATGTAAATTTATTCTGGCTTAATATTTGATATTATAGAGTATATTGATTAAAAGAAGTGTTTATCAGATTTATGTTTTTTAGCTTAATTCCAGAGTTTTTGAAAAGAATAAAATAATCTTTTAATAATTTTATGATTTTTCTTGACTAATTTTTTTTAAGGCAATAAGTTAGCGTGTTAAAAGAAATTAAGAATGTAAAATGGTAATATTTCTTAATTAAAAATTATAATTTAATAACGGAGTAATAATGTCAGAGTACGTAAAAAATCTTGTGGCAGATGTTAAGGCAAAAAACCCAAGTGAACCAGAGTTTCACCAAGCTGTTGAAGAGGTAGTATCTTCTTTGGAAGTTGTTTTAGAAAGACATCCAGAATACAGAGCCAATAAAATATTGGAAAGATTAGTTGAACCTGAAAGAGTAATTCTTTTCAGAGTTCCTTGGGTAAATGATAGGGGCGAAATTCAAATTAACAGGGGTTACAGAATCCAAATGAATTCTGCAATTGGACCATATAAAGGTGGTTTAAGATTTCACCCTTCTGTTACTCTTGGAATTTTAAAATTTTTAGCTTTTGAGCAAACTTTCAAAAATAGTTTAACAACACTTCCAATGGGTGGAGGTAAAGGTGGTTCTGATTTTGACCCAAAAGGTAAATCAGATTTGGAAATAATGAAATTTTGCCAAAGTTTTATGACAGAATTATTCCGTCATATTGGACCAAATACTGATGTTCCAGCTGGTGATATTGGTGTGGGTGGAAGGGAAATTGGTTATTTATATGGCCAATATAAAAGATTAAAAAGTGAGTTTACTGGCGTTTTAACTGGAAAAGGAAGAAATTGGGGCGGTTCATTAATTAGACCGGAAGCTACTGGCTTTGGGGTTGTTTATTTTACTGAAGAAATGTTGAAAACAAGAGGAACTGATTTTAAAGGAAAACGTGTTGCAGTTTCTGGTTTTGGTAATGTTGCCTGGGGTGTTGTTCAAAAAGTTAACGATCTTGGTGGAAAAGTTGTTACTCTTTCTGGACCGGATGGCTATATTTATGATCCAAATGGTGTTACGGGTAATAAAGTTGATTATATGCTTACATTAAGACTTAGTAATAAAGATGCAATTGAAGATTATGCTAAAAAGTTTAATGTTGAATTTCATGCTGAGAAAAAACCTTGGGAAGTTCCTGTTGATATTGCAATCCCTGCGGCTACTCAAAATGAATTATATCCTGAAGATGCAAAAGCACTTATTCAAAATGGTTGCCAGTGTGTGTGTGAAGCTGCAAACATGCCAACAACTCTTGAAGCTACTCATATTCTTCAAGATGCTGGAATTCTTTTTGCTCCAGGTAAAGCGGCAAATGCTGGTGGAGTTGCGGTTTCTGGTTTAGAAATGGCACAAAATAGTATGCGTTATAACTGGACAAGTGAAGAAGTTGATCAAAGATTAAAAATGATTATGAAAGAAATTCATACCACATGTGTAACTACAGCTGAAAAATATGGTGCAGCAGGCAACTATGTACTTGGTGCAAATATTGGTGGATTTATTAAAGTAGCCGATTCAATGTTAGACCAAGGTGTTGTTTAATATTTTGAAATAAAGCTAAAGTATTTTGCTTTAGCTTTATTTATTTTTCTTTTCACTAAATAAGATTATGAATGTCAACACATAAAATAACCTTCGATAAAAATTTACTTCAAGAGAGCAAAGAACAGAAATTTCAAGATTTCCACAACTTAATGTCCTTCCGAATCCATGACATAATTCTTGTGTCAAGTATGTACGATTTCTATTTATATGAAGAAGATGGTAGGTTATATGAGTTAATTCGCAAAGAATATCAAGGTTTAAATTTGAGTAATAGTCCAGAGTTGGTTCATGTTGCTAGTGGAAAGGAAGCTCTAAAACTTGCAAGGAAAAAAGGAAGATTTAACTTAATAATTACCACCTTGCATGTTGAAGATATGTCTGCTGTAAAATTGGCTCAAAGTATCAAAAAAGCAAAACTAGATATTCCTATTGCTTTACTTGGGTACGATAATAACGAAATGATAGAAATTATTAAAAGTGATGAAGTAAATGCTTTTGATAAAGTTTTTATGTGGCAAGGTGACTTTAGGATTGTCTTTGGAATTATAAAATATTTTGAAGATAAAATGAATGTTGAGTTTGACACAAACCGAGTTGGAGTTCAGGTAATAATATTAATTGAAGATAGCGTAAGATTCTACTCTTCATATTTACCTTTGGTTTATACAGAATTAGTAAAACAAGCCCAACGCTTAACTGCCGAAGGAATTAATCTTTCGCATCGCTTTCTTAAAATGCGTGCTCGTCCTAAAATTATTTTATGTTCAACTTACGAAGAAGCTTGGAAATATTATAAAAAATATGAAAATAATATTCTTGGTATTATTTCTGATGTAGATTTTAAAAAAGGTGGAATCCAAAATAAAAGGGCTGGAATTTTATTTGCTAAAAGAGTAAAAAATCTTAGGCCAGATTTGCCAATTTTACTTCAATCCAATGTTGAAGAAAACAGAAAATTAGCCTATGAATACGGGGCTTCTTTTTTGTTCAAGAATTCTGCTACTTTGTTAGAAGACCTACGCACATTTATGAATGAACAATTTTCTTTTGGGGATTTTGTTTTTAGAATGCCTAGTGGTGAAGAAGTTGGACGTGCTTCAAATTTATCTGAATTGGCTGAAAAATTAACTTCAGTTCCAGAAGAAAGTATTGCTTTCCATTCCTCTCGAAACCATTTTTCAAGTTGGTTAAAATCACGTACTGATTTTTGGTTAGCTTACCAACTTCGTCCACGTAAAGTTGACCATTATCGCTCTATTGATGCACTTCGTGAAGATTTAATTGACGCAATTCAAATTTATAATAGAGATAGACAGCGTGGAATTATCTCTGATTTTGATAGCAAAACTTTTAACAAATTAAGCTATTTTGCTCGAATTGGTGGTGGCTCTATTGGAGGGAAAGCTCGTGGGTTAGGTTTTTTTAGTAGTTTACTTAGTAATTTTAATATTGATAGCAAGTTTAAAGATACTAAAATCTTAGTACCAACCACAGTTGTTTTGGCTACAGATATTTTTGACCAATTTATGACTGAAAATAATTTAGCAAGTTTTGCGCTAAAATGTGAAGATGATGAGGAAATAAAAAAAGCATTTTTAGAGGCATCCAAATTTCCATATAAAGCAATTAAAAATTTAATTAACTTTCTTATAATTGTTAATGTTCCTCTTGCTGTGCGTTCTTCAAGTTTACTAGAAGATTCACTTGGGCAGCCTTTTGCTGGAGTTTACGATACAATTATGCTTCCTAATATTCATGAAAATCCAGAAGTTAGATTAAGAAGATTACTTAGAGCTATAAAGTTGGTTTATGCTTCAATTTATTATCAACGAGCTAAACAATATTTCAATGTAACTTCGTACCACCTTGAAGAAGAAAAAATGGCAGTTGTTATTCAAGAGATGGTTGGTTCTGTTCATAGCGACAAGTTCTATCCCGAAATTTCTGGTGTTGCAAAATCGTATAATTTTTATCCTGTTGATCCCTTACAACCAGAAGATGGAATTGTTTCTGCCGCTTTTGGTTTAGGAAAAACCATTGTTGAAGGGGGAAATTCAATAAGATTTTGTCCAAAATACCCACAGAATATTTTACACCATACAATTGTTGATGATATTTTAAAATATACTCAAAACAAGTTTTTTGCTTTAAATATGATTGATTATCAAAAAGACACTGAGCAAATGGAAGAAACTTTGGTGCAAGAGCATGATATTGATGAGGCTGAACCTGATGGAACATTAGCTCATGTTGGTTCAACATATTCATTATTTAATCATTCAATTTACGATGGAACTTCGCGAGAAGGTAAGAAACTTTTTACTTTGGCTCCAATTCTAAAATATAATACTTTCCCCTTACCAGAAATTTTAGATGTACTTCTTAAAATGAGCAGCTGGGGAATGGGAAATCCAGTTGAAATTGAATTTGCTGTTAATTTATCTGTGCCCAAAAATAAGCAAAGGGAATTTGCAGTTGTTCAATTACGACCACTTTCTGTTAGCACCGAACTTGAAGAATTAGACATAGAAGGATATGATAATAATGATTTAATATGTAGTTCAAATTTTGTAATGGGAAATGGAAGTAATAATAAAATTAAAGATATTATTTTTGTACATAAAGATGAATATGACCGCTCAAAAAGTAGAGAAACTGCTTTAGATATTGGATACTTTAATAAAAAATTGGTTAAGCATGAAAAAGAATATTTATTAATTGGTGTTGGAAGATGGGGAACTCTTGACCCTTGGCTTGGAATACCAATAACATGGGAAAATATCTCTGGAGCAAAAGCAATAGTAGAAAGCAATTTTAAGGATTTTGATGTTGAACCATCACAAGGTTCACACTTTTTCCAAAACTTAACTTCATTTAAAGTCGGATATTTTACTGTTCATAGAAGTATTGGAAATGGATTTATCGACTGGGATTGGCTTTCACAGCAAAAAATTGTGGAAAAGAAAGGTGCTGTTACTCACATAAAATTGGAAACACCTATAACTATAAAAATAAATGGACGTGAAAATAAAGGTGTAATAATTAAACCTGACGTCCCCAATAATAACATTGAATATATTGAACACATGGAATCATAGTAAAATAGTTGGTTAAAATAATTTATAACCATTATTATGATTAATATTACTGCCGTAATTCAAAATAAAATGAAAAGCAGATTAATACTAACTTTGCTAATCAAAAATAATTCGAGTAATTTTTGATATAGAATAAATAGAATTGAGGTATAAAATGACAAGTTTTAAAATTAAACCAGCAGTTAGAACCGAAAATATAACTTATGCTGTTCGTGATATTATTGTTTTAGCAAATGAAGTTGCTAAAACAGGAAAAGAAATGCTTTATTTAAATATTGGTGATCCAAATATTTATG
>PCUD01000140.1:14116-14504 GCA_002786785.1 Ignavibacteriales bacterium CG18_big_fil_WC_8_21_14_2_50_31_20
TTATTCGCCATCTTCTGGAATTAAACCTGCTATTGATGCTATTGAGTGTGAAGCTGAAAGAAAAGGGATTAAAAATATCCATGATATTTTTGTTACCACTGGCGCAAGTGAAGCAATTGAATTAGCATTAACTGCATTAGTTAATAAAGGCGAAAATGTTTTAACTCCAACTCCAGGTTATCCTTTATACACTGCTATTTCAAGCAAACTTCAAGCAATGGAAAATCCATATTATTTGGATGAAGCAAATGGATGGCAACCTGATATCAAAGATATTAAAAGTAAAGTTAACGATAAAACAAAAGCAATTATAATTATTAATCCTAACAATCCAACAGGTTCAGTTGCAAGTTATGAAACATTAAAAGAGATTGTCGATTTTGCTGTT
>PCUD01000031.1 GCA_002786785.1 Ignavibacteriales bacterium CG18_big_fil_WC_8_21_14_2_50_31_20
CAATTCTTGAATAGTTCTAATATCGTATCCATTTTCTAACAAATGAGTTGCAAACGAGTGACGGAAAGTGTGAGAACTTGCTGGTTTTAAAATTTTTGCTTTTCTAACAGCTTCTTTAATTGCTCGTTGTATTGTGCTTTCATGTATGTGATATCTAAAAACCAAACCATCTTCGTCTTTAATAAATTTATCGGCAGGAAAAACATATTGCCAATAAAAATCCTTGTTTGCGTTAGGATATTTTTTTGCTAAAGCAAATGGTAGTTTTGTTTCTCCTTTTCCTTTTAGCAAATCATTTTTATGTTGAATGTAAACTTTGTTGAGATGTGCCTTTAATTCAGGAATTATTGTAACTGGTAATGCTGTAATTCTATCTTTATCACCCTTTGCTTCACGCACAATAATTTGTCTATTATCAAAATTAATATCCTTAATTCTTAAGCTAAGCGCTTCGCCTAGTCGTAATCCTGCTCCATAAAGCAACGAGCAAATAATTTTTGCGTTTCCCTCAAGATAATTAAAAACATCTTTAACTTCACCTTTTGTAAAAACAACAGGCATTCGTTTGCTTCTTCGTGCTCTTATAACATCATCTAACCAACCAATTTCTTTTACAATAATGTTTTTATATAAATATAAAATTGCACTTAACGCCTGATTCTGCGTCGAGGCTGACACATTTTTTTTTACTGCAAGAAACGTTAAATAATTTTCAATGTTTTCTTTTTCTAAATCTTTGGGATGTTTTGTATCGTTAAAGCGAATGTAATCTTTTATCCAATATAAATAAGCGTCAATAGTTTTTATGCTATAACTTGAAGCACGCATTTTATTGCGAATTTCAATTAAAAGTTTTGGTTTGCCATTCTCTATATTTTTATTACGCTCTATGTCCACTCTAAATATTATTTAATTATAAAGTATTGGGTTCAATAATAGGTAATATTATCTTTTTTTGCAAATTAGTATTGTAGTTTAATTGGATTAAATCTTCCATGTTTTTTATACGAAATGCATGTTTTAGAAATTACTTCTAAATGACAATTTGGGGATAGACAAAAAAAGCACAGATTGCTAATCTGTGCTACAAATTTGTTTGGTTTTTTACTTTTTATAGCAAAGCTTCTTCGTCAAAAATTAAATGTCTAAATGTTTCTCGGCTTCTTATTACTTTATATTCACTTCCATCAACAAGAATTTCGGCAGGTCTTCGTCGTCCGTTATAGTTGGATGACATAGCCATTCCATAGGCTCCGGCGGACATAATTGCAAGTTTATCACCTCTTCCAACCATTGTTATTTCTCTCTGTTTGGCAATATAATCACCAGTTTCGCAAACTGGACCAACAATATCTGCTTCAAAATCAATATTATCAATATTTTCAATTGGTTGAACGTGATGATATGATTTATAAAGAGAAGGTCGCAATAATTCTGTCATAGACGAATCGACAACTATAAAGTTTTTACCAACAGAATTAGTTTTTGTATAAAGAACATTGGTTAAAAGCACTCCACCATTTGCCGTTAAAAATCTACCTGGCTCAAACATAATTTGAGCATCAAGCTGCATAAAAATTGGAATTAATTTTTCAGCCAGTTCTTTTGGAGAAAAAGGAGTTTCATCGTTATAAAGCACACCAATTCCGCCTCCAATATCAAAATGTTTTAATGGAATTCCAGTAGCTTTAATTTTTTTGAAAAGTTCAGCCATTTTAAGAGTGGCTTCAATAAATGGTTCTATTTTGGTAATTTGTGAACCGATGTGCATATCAATTCCAACAAGCTCAATGTTGCTTAATTTTGAACACTCAACAAACATATCGTAAGCGTAAACAGAATCAATTCCAAACTTGTTTTCTGCAAGACCCGTAGAAATATATGGATGAGTTTGCGCGTCAACATCGGGATTTACTCTTATTGCTAAAGGAGCAATTATATTTAGTTCCTCGGCAATGTCGTTAATAACATATACTTCTTCAAGCGATTCCGCTTTAATAACAAAAACGCCCTTTTCTAATCCAAGTGCTATTTCTTCATCAGTTTTTCCAACACCAGTTAGCAGTATATCTTTTGGATTAACACCAGCTTTTATCGCGCGGTAAAATTCACCAGCCGAGTTAACATCAACGCCGCTTCCTTGTTCGTAAAATGTTTTAATTACACTTAAATTAAAATTAGCTTTGGATGCAAAATAAATTTTATGATTAATTAATTTGAAAGCGTCATCTAATTCCTTAAATCTATCAATAAAGAAGTTTTTGCTATAAACAAATAGTGGAGTTCCAAACTCTTCGGTTAGTTGTGAAAGATTTACTTTTTCGCAATGAAGTTGGTCGTCAATGTATGTAAAATAATCCGATTTAAAATGCTTCATCTAATTCTCGTTATAAGTTTTAAAATAATAACTATAAAAATAGAAAATCTTTATATGAAGTACATAGAAGTTTATGCAAATAAGCATTTCTATTTTTGTAAATTCTATTTGGACGAAGTTTGTTGAAAGAGAAATCTTAAACATTTTTAAAGAGTTTTTACAGAAATTATTAAAATGCTTCCTCATCTGAAAAAAGACTAATGTTTTTTATTCCTGCAACATTTTTCAATTCACTAACCAAATTAAGACTTAGGTCGTTTCGTTTAAGCTTAATATAATAAGAAATTATAATATTATCGTTTTCAATTGTTTTGATATTTATTAGTTTCATTTTTTGGGTGAATTTTGAAATTACTTTCTCATAGTCCAAAGAACTTTTAGAGCCATTATCTTGCATTTGGAATTCTAGCAAAGTGTTTTTTTCATTACCGCTTTTCAAATTCATTTTTGCCATTATATAAGAAATTGAGCCGATAAAAAAAGTTCCCAGAATTGCAAGTGAATGCAACCCAACTCCAGCAGCCATACCAATTGTAAGTGCGAAAAAAATGTAAACAATATCGTGAGTTTCTTTAACGGCGGTTCTAAATCGTATAATTGACATTGCTCCAACTAATCCAAAAGCTCTAGCCAAATTATTTCCAATAGTCATAATAACAACCGCAGTAATAAGCGATAATAAAACAAGAGCATTAGCAAAAGAATCTAAATAACCAGGACCATTATAAGTCTTTCGATAAAAAAACGATATTAAAAATGAGCAAATAAGTGCAATTGAAATATTTTCAACAATTTCACCTGATGTAAGCGAAAATTGGAATATTGATGAAAAATCGTCAAACATGAATTGTCCTATATTTTAAATCTGTAAAAGAAGAGTTTCGAGTTAAACAAATAATCTCATCAACACTTTCGGCGTATTTTGAAAATGATTTTCGTGTTAATTTATGTGAAAATAATATTTTTTGAAGCCAATCTGGAAATCCAGAAACAAATTTTATTTCCAAAACAAAAAACTCGTTATTCACTTTTTCATAAAAATCATCAGCGAACAACGCGTCAAAATTTTCGGCTCTTTTGAAACGAATATTTTTGTCAAATGTTAATCGCAAGGTTTTATCAAATTTAGAAAAAAAAGCTTCTCGCTCATAAGTAACCAATGTAATTGGGCAAAGTGAGCCACGTGAGTAATGATATAAAAACTTTTCGGCATCATTGCGTAAATTTTTCGTTTTTATAAGCTCAATATTTCTAGTTTCCAAAAAATTATTTAATTCCGAGTAGAGAATAGTAGCTCTGTTTTTGTAAACATGTGAGCCAATTTTCTTTTTAAGTTCTAAAAATACTTTAGAATTTGGAGTTATATCGTTGTAACCCCTAATTCGCACTTTTTTTCGTCTGTTTATGCCTTCAATCTTGTCGTGATAATCCTTATAATTTCTTGTATCGAGATAAATACTTTTTACGGTATATTGATTTCCATTACCTTTTTTTGAATAGGGATCTATTTCACAAAATGGTAATAATTGCTGGCGTAAGATATCAAGTTGTGAAATAGGGATGATATATTTGTATTCCAAACGCATTATGAGAAACTAAAAATGGAGTTAAATTTATCAATCAAAATTGTTAAAATAGTGCTTTCCTTACCAATAATTGTGCAATTGTAAATACTGTTAAAAAGATTTTTGTCAGTTATAAGCATTGACTTAAAAACAACATATTTTTTTCCATTAATAAATTGAATTTTTGTGTCAACTTCATCAATATTAATTTTAATATTGTGGTTTGCAACACTAAATGTTACATTTTGTCCAACTTTAATGAAATTAGATTTTTCCAATTCAATTGGAATTAAAGCCACATAAGAATTTATTTCAGAAATTGTAAACAAAGTATCAAGTGAGCTAATTCCAGAAACAACTCCATCAAAAGGAGCAGTAATATTGTAATCTGAAACTCTGTTTTTTAATATTTCCATCTGCTTTTTTAGATAATTTATTTTGTCGCGGGTTATAGAAATATCTTCAACCTTTAACCCACTTTTTAAGGCAAGTAAATTTTGATATTCTTTTTCCTCATCCAATTTTAGTTTTACAAGCAAATTTTTAGCTAAATCATATTCTTCAACCGAAATCAATTTGGAATTATATAAAGAAACTGTTCTTTTAAATATTGCTTCTTGGTTAGCATAGGTAATTTTACTCATTTCATAAATTTTTTCTTGTCCAGCAATAATTGAGCTTTTTTCACCACTTAACTGCGAATTTAATAACTTTTCATACTCTGAAATTTGACCTTTAATTTCTTCAATTATGAAGTTTGTGTGGCTCGAAGTAAAAATTGCAACCGTATCGCCTTTTTCAACATTTAAATTTTCATTAATCAATTTTAATGAAGCAAAATCTTCTCTATCAACTTGAATTGTTTTAACATCTTCAACAATGCCCGTAAAATTATTTACGATATGATTAATTATTTGTCCGTTTGAACCTTTAATAGCAATCAATTCTTTTGCAGGCAAAATTTTAACAAAGGCTATAATATTATTTGGAATTTTAATTGGAATTAGTGCAATAACAAAACAGCATACTAATATTAAAATCCATTTGTACTTTTTAACAATATCCATTATTTAACTAATACCATTTTACGAGTGGCAAAAAATCTACCACTTAATATTTTATAAAAATATATTCCACTTGGTAAAGCTAACGAATTAAACTGAATTTCGTAACTACCAGCTTTTTTATATTCATTTACCAAAGATTTCACTTCTTTGCCAAGTATATCATATACTATCAATTTAACATTGCCTTCTAATGGAATTGAATATTTAATTTTTGTGCTTGGATTAAAAGGATTGGGGTAATTTTGATAAAGTGAATAACTACTTGGTAAATTATTTTCAGATTTAGCATCCGAAATAGTTACAAATTCAAACCAATTTAGGTTGAAACCACCTTTTTCTGCAAGTATTCTTATTTTGAAATTTCCTTTGTTTATATCAGCAATTGTAGAAGCTATTGTCCACGTTTGCCATCCTCCAGTGACTGGAATTTTGAGAGAAAATTGTTCTGTTTCATTCACTAAAAATTTAATTAGTCCTTCTGTATTGGCACTGGCAACTCTAAAATTTATAAAATATTCACCTGTGTTTTGAACATTGCATTCGTACTCAAGCCAATCACCGTCATCAATCCAACCAACATTTAATCCACCGCCAATATCGCTTGTTGCTTCGGTTTGAATTCCATTCATGTTAGTAAAATCTTCTGCTTCAACTTTGCCTGGCAACTGATTTAAGCCGGAAATGTAATCCAAATAATTGACTACATTTTGCAAATCAAAACTCTGAAGAGTGCCACCATCTTCCGATGCTAAATTTCCTGAAACATACGAAACAGAAACAATATCACCTTTTAAAATTTTATCGCTTAACTCAAGCAATATAACTTTATTATCAGTTGGACTTAAATCAAAATCAACAATTTGAAGGAAGGAATTTCCATTTTTAACAACCGTAAATTCAGCTGAGTTATTTCCGGAATTTTCCATTGATTTGTTGAATGCAAGTTCAATGTGCATACCATCTTCTGTTACCATTCCCGATTGGAAAATAGGATTTGAGCCTATTTCTGAATTTGCGAAAGACGTAATTCCAAATCCATAAGCAAAAAGTGGATTGTAATCAGAATCGCCAAAATTTATTGGAATTTGATTCATTGTTTTTGCCCAAGTCATTGGAAGCAAACCTTTTGGAATAGAATTACCAAATAAAACTTCGGCTATTCCATCAGCCTCCGTTCCAGGAAGCCAAGCAGCAATAAATGCATCGGAATTATGCAAAACTGGATTTATAATCATTGGTCTTCCAGAAATTAAAACTGTAACGACTGTAATTCCAAGATTTTTTAATTTTCTAATCATGTTGATTTGGTCTTTATCAATTGAAAGATCAACTCTATCGCCTGAACCTTCTGCATAAGGCTGTTCGCCAATTACCACAATTGCGTAATCAGCATTTGTGTCGTTAAAATTTCCATTAGCGTCATAAACAAATTCAACACTTGGTGCCACTTTCTTTAAGCCATCAAGTATTGTTGTTCCTTCTGTAATATTGCCTGTTGCTCCTTGCCATTGAATAGTCCAGCCACCACATTGAAGTCCAATATTATTTGCATGCTCACCAGCAACTAAAATTTTTACAGCCGATTTTGGAATTGGCAAAACATTGTCATTTTTCTTTAGCAGAACTGAAGATTCTCTAACGCACTGTCTTGCAATATCACGATGCGCAACAGAACCAACTTGCGATAGAAGAGCTCTATCAGCGTAAGGATTTTCAAAAAGTCCGAGCTCAAATTTTACTTTTAATATTCGGCTAACAGCATCATCTATTCTTTCTTGCGAAACTTTTCCTTGCTGAACAAGAGTTTTCAATATATTAAAGAAATTTTTATAATCATTTGGAACCATTATCATATCATTTCCAGCGTTGATAGAATTTTCCACATCCGAAGTATAATCACCTGGAAGTTGATCTATAGCCGCCCAATCTGAAATAATAAATCCATCAAAACCTAGTTCAGTTTTAAGCACATCTGTAAGCAAATATTTGTTTCCGTGCATTTTAACACCATTCCAACTACTGTATGAAGCCATTACGGTTTTAACATCATTTTGGATTGCAGAAATATATCCGGGTAGATGAATTGCTCTTAATTCTGTTTCAGAAATTTCTGTGTTTCCTTGATCATCACCACCAGTTGTTCCGCCATCGCCAATAAAATGTTTGGCACAAGCAACAATGCTTGTTGGCGAGTTTAGTGAATCATTCTGGAAACCTTGAACAGCCGGACCACCAAACATAGTAGCTAATTCGGCAGTTTCACCAAAGCCTTCGTAAGTACGTCCCCAGCGTTCGTCTCTTGGTACAGCAACACACGGAGCAAATGTCCAATCAATTCCAGTTGCAGCTATTTCAATTGCTGTAATACGTGCGGCAAGTTTAACTAACTCTGGATTTCGTGTGGCTCCAAGTCCAATATTATGAGGAAAAATTGTGGCACCTTCAACATTGCTATTTCCGTGAACTGCATCAATTCCATAAATTATTGGAATCCCTAATCTGCTTTCCATTGCTTTATGTTGGAATGAATCATATAAATTTGCCCAATCCAAGCTAGTATTTCCAGAAGAGGGATCTGAGCCACCGCCACTTAAGATTGAACCAAGAAAATATGTTTTTAAGTCTTCCATATTACCAACAGCTTTATGATCAGCCTGTGTCATTTGTCCAATTTTTTCATCTAAAGTCATTCTGCTCAATAAGTCATTAACTCTTTCATTAATAGGGGCATTTGGATTGAGATAAACTGGTGTTTGTGCAAAACAATTGATAGTAATTAAAATAAATATTACTAATAAAATTTTATATGTTTTTAATGCTGTCATTTTTTACCTTTTTATTTAAAAAAATCAATATTTGTTACTAGTATTGCGTCACATTTGTAAGGTCATTTCTTCGAAGAATCGCCGTCCCGACAGGTCGGGATTGTTGGAGTCTCCGCAGATATTGAGATTTCTCAGCTGCACAAAACGCTCCTTCGAAATAACAATCTTAATATTTACGTCATTACATTGTTGACATGACACTAGTTTAGTTGGCTATTTTAAAAGAATAGCCTTAATTGTTTCATTGTAATTATCTGATTGCATTCTTATTAGGTAAATACCACTGGATAAATCAGAACCATTAAACTCAACTTGAAATGTTCCCGCTTCATAAACTTTGTTAACAAGAACTCTAATTTTTTCACCTAACAAATTATAAACAGACAAATTAACAAAGCTTTTTGTTGGAATTTTGAATGTAATTATTGTAGTAGGATTGAATGGATTAGGAAAATTTTGAAATAATTTATAATCACTTGGAAAAAGATTTAAGTCGTTTTCAACTGATGTAAAAACGCTATTAATTTGTCCTGGAGTTCCAAAGCCAGAAGCAGCTTGCCAATTGAAATATTTTGAATTATCTAAACTATAATTTTTTAGTTCAAGTGTAGGTCCGCCGCCATCGCAAATAGGAGACCAAGGATCTTTATCGTCGTATGTTAATGAATCTACTAACAACCCAGTTTTATTATACAAGCTAATAAGTTCGCCACCGCCGCTTAATCCAAAACCAAAATTGCCATAATAATTTTTAACATCTGGGAATTTGGATTTAAATAAAATCGAATCGCGGCAAAGTATTATATATCCTTCTGAATCAATAATAGTATTTTCGGGAATTGTAAAAACTGGCACTGGATCTTCGTCCTTAAAAATCCAACCGGATAAATCTATTGGCTCTGTTGAATAATTATAAAGCTCAATCCAATCATCTGGATTAAAAGTATCGGATGAATTATAATTTATTTCATTTATAACAATTTGAGTATCACTTACTGGACTATAAACGGGAGAGATGTTTAATTTTTCGCTGGCAGTTATATTAATAGGATTTTCAGATGAAGCAATATCGCCTTCCCAATGTGAAAAAGTAAATTTTGGATTTGGAACTGCTGTTATTTTTAATGGAATATTATCGAAGAAATTTCCAGTCCAGGAACTTTCTTCAATTTTATAATCGGTTATCTCAACTGTGCCTTTTTGAATATCTTGATTAATGTTTAGCTGAAACTGCCCGCTAATTCTAAAATAATTCATAAAATGACTTGTTAAAAATGGCAATCTATTATTTGCAAAAGTTCTTAAATTATTAATTTCGTGTAACCAATAGGAATAATTTCCACCCCATCTTTCAAAATGAGTTGTAATTTCGCTACTTATTTTTGAAGAATAATCTGTAATAATTCTATTTACTCTATTTGGCAAAAATATTGTGTTATAATATGTTGAATATCTGCTTAAGAAAATGTTTTTAAATTGTTCGTTTTCCAATAATTTACGAAAAAGATACGTTGACCATGCAGGGTTTGGCCAATTTGGACCATTGGTTTCTAATGCAAAAGTAAGTGTATTTGCCATATAATCGTAAACATTCCAAATTCCAAAACCAAAATCGGTATCAAAAAGAATCCAACGCCATTTTGAATTTGTACTTGCCTGCTGCCAATATTTTACATTATTTCCTGGCCAATCCATATTATTAAAAAATATTTCGGAAATGTAATAATCGGCAAATTCGTTTACATCAATTTTGGAATTTATATAATTAAATGCGGAATCGGCTGTCATATCGATAGATTCTAAAGAATTATAGAAATTAATATAATTGTCACCATTTCCATTATTAAGAACCATATTGTTTTCAAGAATATTTATATCTTCCGCTTCAATTCCGTGATGCGATTCAATATAATTTTCATTTATTTTTTCACGAAGATTATGAATTCCCCAATATTGACCATTTAAATACACCACAACTGGACGATAATTTTGTTTGTCAATATCAAGTGGAGCAACAATTTCGTGCATTAATGCATCACGAAACATTGTGCTGTTCCAATCATTTCCAGAATTTCGGAGAGTAAAATTTTGATATTTATCTATTTCGGAATTTGGAAAAAGTTTGTAATTAATTTTCGAAAAACCATATTCACCGCGCACATAAAATGCTAACGATTTTTGTGCATTTAATCGGCTCCAATTTCCAAAAATCTTCACTCCACAATCAATTGCAAAACCAAAATCTTTGTCTTGCTCAAAAAATTCTACATGAATTGGACGCTCCCAATCTTGCCAATAATTTGCTCCATAATGTGGCTCGGCAGTTTCGGCATTTGGTCCTAAAACATAAATTCCAGAATCTGACGAGAAAAAATTATCTGGATTTGTAGTTAATGAAACTATTGGCAAATTAATATCTGTATTAACAAAATAAGTGTACGTTTCTGTTTTGCTTGGCAAAAAACCATCCGCAAATATTTTAGCTCTAATTACAGAAATTCCAGAAACAACAAGCTGATTTGTATAAATTGTTGAATATTTAGTTGGTTCAGAGCCATCTAAGGTATATCTAATTGTACCCACAGAATTGGGATTTGAAATATCAAGAAAAAATGGAGTGGAATAAAATCCGTGCTCTTTCCCAAAAATCGGAGGCTCAAGAAAACTTGAAAATCCATTGTCAATGTTTTTAGCTCCTGGAGTTGGTGAGTTAAAAAAAAATAGATTTTCAGAGCCATTTGGAAATCGCCCAAGTGAAATATCAACAATTTGGTTTCGAGTAAAAAGTGAATCTTCTATTTCGCCATTTTCGTTTGAAATTATTAACAATTCGCCCAATGAACTCAACTTAAAATTTGTATGTAAATAAGAATTTTGGAAAGTTAAGAAATCAACTTTTTCCCTTGTGTTTGATGGAATTGATTTATAGCCCAATGATAGAAAGGGATTTATTGTCAAATCGGAAGAACTGCTGCTAACATTATGGACTTCTATTGCCAAAACATTTTCACCATTTTGAAGCAAACTAATTTTATCATTAATTGAATAAGAGCTTATTGGATTTCCTTGATATAATTGGGCTTCGTGTTCGGATGTTGCTAAAGTATAAAAAAATGTTTCTGAGCCTATTCCACCAAGATTTTCGCGGGCAATTTCTTCGCCATTAAGATAAGCTACAAATCCATCATCAAAATCAACGTGAAACATAATTCCACTAATTTGTTCAACATCCTCAACATTAAATTTGCATCGCATAAGTGCTGTAACCGTTTGCGAAATGATTGTTCTATCATCTCCATCGCCAAATCCAATTCCCGAAAAACCAGACTTCCAAGTTGCGTCGTAGTAATTTGTTAATTTCCAATCGTTTGCAGGATTACTTTGTGGTACTAAATATTTACAAATATCACCTTCACGAAAAACAGTTTCCCAATGATTTACAATATTTGTCCTGTTTTTATCAGAAGCAAAAACAAGCAACAAGCTATCGGTAGCCAAATCAATATTAGGGAATTTCCATTTTTTAAGGTCATTTTTACTATCACTAATATAAAAATTGGAAAGATTTATATTATTTGTGGAATTATTGTATAATTCAAACCAATCGGAATAATCGCCGTCATCATCAACAATAATCTTGGAATTTGAACTTGATACTTCATTAATTTTTAACCTCTGACTCATAGTAATGATTGAGGTACTTAAAATTAATAATAATATGATTTTAAAATTATTCTTTAACATAGATACATTTGTCAATTTTTGTACCAACTAAAAAGAGGATTTGGAACTCACAAATTGAATTAAATAGACTATCTTAGTTAATAAAAAAATAATTTGTTATCATTTTAATAAGAGCAATGTATATTTAATTTGTTTGTTTTTAAGTAATTTTTGAAACTATTTTTAAATTCAAAATATACTTCATGGGCAAAAAATTAGATTTAATAAAGCATGGAGTTTTTCCAAGAACCTCTCCTAATTCTCCTTCTGCAATTTATTGCTCCAATAAATTAAATATTTTGGTTTTGTGGTAAAGTAAACACAAACTTGCTTCCTCCTCCCTTTTTACTTTCAACCCATATTTTACCATTATGTTTTTCTATAAGTTCTTTACAAAGAATTAATCCAAGACCAGTGCCAGCTTCGTTGTTTGTACCAACGGAAGTATGATAAACATCTATTCTGAAAAGTTTTTGTATGTCTTCAGAACTAATTCCTATTCCCGAATCAGTAATGGAAATAATAGATTCACCGTTTTTGTTTTCGGCTTCAACTTTAACCACGCCACCTGAGTTTGTATATTTAATAGCATTAGCAATTATATTTCTTAAAACAGTATCTATTGCTCTTGTATCAGCAAATATAAATGTGTTTTCTTTTATAGCATTTTCAAATGTTATGTTTTTGGTCATTGCATTAGTTTTAAAAAGTTCAATAACCTTTAAACTTTTTTCATAAACATTTATTTTTTCAAACTTGTATTCCATTCTTTCATTTTGTGTTTGTGCCCATTCAAGCAAACCTTCTAAGAGTTTATAAACATTTGAGGAAAGATTATGTGTTACATTAATCATGTCCTTAATTTCATCAGAAGTAAGATTGTCATAATCGGACACTAAGAGTTCTGTAATACCCAAAAGACCATTAAATGGACTTTTAAGATCATGTGAAATTATTGAAAAGAATTTATCTTTATTTGCATTGGATTCCAAAAGTTTCTTCTCAGATTGTTTTAGTTGAGTATTTAGTTTTTTTACAGAAATACTGCTTCTTAAAATTATTGCTAATATTAAAAGAATAAAAATACCGCCAATAATTAAGACGGCCCTAATTGTTTTTTCTTCTTTAATAGTTAGCTCTTGAATTTCATTGTTTTTTCTTAAAAGTAAATTTTCTTGCGACTTTTTTTCTAGATAATATTTTACTTGTAAATCGGTGAATTTAGACATTTTTTCTGTGTTAAAAATGCTATCCTTTACGATGGAACCATCTTTAAAATATTTGAATGCTAAAGCAGTGTTCCCTATATTCTCTTCAATTTTTGACAGAAGAAATTGATTATCCTTAATTATGGTATTATAACCGTTTGCAAGCGCTTTTTCCAAACTGGATAGTGAATAATTTCGGGCTATTATTAATTTATTTAACTCTAAATAAGTTTTAGCAAGAAAATATTCTGCAGTTGAATTACTAAACTGGTCATTTATGTTTTTTGAAAGATTATTTGATTCTTGATAATATTTTATTGCTGCGGTATAATTTTTTAATTTATAGTGAATATCCCCTATATGTTGAAGTACAACAGCAATAGAACGGTCTTTACTATTTACCGCAAAATACTCATCATAGGATAATTGATAATATTTTAGAGCATTTTGATAATCCCTTTGAAATTCATAGCAAATGCCCAAATTTAAGTTTGAAAAGGCACGTGCGGAAGCATCATTTGCTTTGTTTGCATTTAACAATGCTTCGTGGTGATATTTTAAAGCGTCATCAATCAGTCCCCATTCCTGGTAAACACCACCAACATTATTTGAAATTACAGATATACCTCTGTAATCTTTTTCAGCTATTCTAATTTTCAAAGCCTTTTGATATAGCTCTAGCGCATCGTTGTAATTACCAAGGCCCCAATACGTTGCAGCTAAATTGTTTTCAACCTTGGCAATTAAGCTAACATCTTTCAATTGTGTAAAAATTGACAAAGCTTCTTTATAATAATCAATGGTTTCAAGATAATTACCCAATTGCCAATTGTGAAAACCAATTTTATTTAACAAAACGCCTTTTCGATGAACATCTATTTTATCTTGAAATAAATTAAGCGCTTCAATATAGTAAGCTATTGTTTTTTTCTCATCAAAAGTATTGTAAGCATAACCCAATTGAACTAGTATTTCCGCTTTGCTAGAATCATTCTTTGTTATTTTAAGAACTTGTGTAAGACTATCAATATTAATAGGTTGAGGAAAAACACTACTTGATATTACGCTTACAAACATCAGGGCTATAAATATATATAACTTGTTTCTTTTTACCATTAACATAAAATTTTTACCAAGACTTTAATTAAAAATAACTCTAATTGTAGTACCAACACTTTTTTCACTTTCCACTTCAACCTCAATATTGTTTAAATCACAATATTTTTTTACTAACGCCATTCCTATTCCATTGCCTTCATATTTGCGTGTGTAACCCATTTCTTCTTGAG
>PCUD01000106.1 GCA_002786785.1 Ignavibacteriales bacterium CG18_big_fil_WC_8_21_14_2_50_31_20
AGAATAATATTATGCCATTTTAATCAGCAATATTTTTCCACAACAAAAGGAAGCTTTCAAATATTATTTGTAATTTGTGCCAATATTTATCAAAAAATAATTAAAGTGTTGTTATGGTTAAATTATATGTTTTTTCCACCCTATTTTTGTTTAATATAATAATTGCTCAGAATATTGAAATATACAAAATTGAGCCTCCAAACTGGTGGGAAGGAATGAAATATAATAAAGTTCAGCTAATGGTTTATGGAGAAAATCTTGATAATGCTGAAGTTAAAAGTGATGATTTAACGATTACAAATGTATTGCATGTAGAAAATGACAATTATCTTTTTGTTGAAATTGATTTAAGCAAAACAGAGGCGGGCAATTATGAAATATCATTCACCAAAGCAAATAAAACAAAAAAAATTACTTACCCAATTTATTCTAAAAATAGTGCCTCTAATATTCATCAAGGATTTAATCAAGAAGATGCAATTTATTTAATTATGCCAGATAGATTTGCAAATGGTGATGTGAAAAATGATTTTGTGGAAGGCTATGTAGATAGTTTCCAAAATCAGTATTCTCAAGCCAGGCACGGTGGTGATATTGCTGGAGTTATTAATAAACTGGATTATATAAAAGAGTTGGGATTTTCAACTCTTTGGCTAACTCCAGTTATAGAAAATAATACTTTTAGAAGTTATCATGGTTATTCTGCAACTGATTTTTATAAAGTAGACCCACGTCTTGGTAATTTGGAAACTTATAAAACCCTTGTAAAGACGGCGCATGAAAAAGGATTGAAAATTATTATGGATCATGTTGCAAATCATATTGCAATTGATCATCCTTGGATTAAAAATCTTCCAACAGAAGATTGGATAAACGGTTCTGTAGAAAATCATTTTCATGCAAATCATCACAAAATGGTTTTTTCTGACCCATACGCCGATTCTTCAACAATTAAGCACGTGCAAGAAGGTTGGTTTGTAAAGTATATGCCAGATTTAAATCATAAAAATAATTTTATTGCAAATTATATTCTTCAAAATACTTTATGGTGGATTGAATCTACTGGAGTTGATGGAATTCGTGAAGATACTTATCCTTATTGCGATCAAAAATTTATGTCTAATTGGGCAAAAACAATAATTGCGGAATATCCAACATTTAACATTGTGGGTGAAGTCTGGACTGGAGAGCCTACATTTCTTTCTGGATATCAAGCCAATAATAAGCTGGTAAATTATAATTCAAATCTACCAGCCTTAACCGATTTTGGAATGCGGGATGCACTTGTAAACTATTTAAACGGTAAGGAATCCATTTATAAATTTTACACAACGCTCGCTTCCGATTATCTTTATCCCGATGCAAATAATTTAGTTACTTTTATTGATAACCACGATGTTGGTAGGGCAATGTTTTATGCAAAATCTAATATTGAAAAATTCAAAATTGCATTTCATTTATTGTTTACTACTCGTGGAATACCCCAAATTTTTTATGGAACTGAAATTGGAATGAAAGAAAATGAAGACCACGGAACTTTGCGGAAAAACTTTCCAGGTGGATTTCCTAATGATGATAGAAATGCATTTACACAATTAGGTAGAACTGATTATGAAAATGATATTCATGATTTCTTTCAAAAAATGTTAGCTCTTCGTAAAGCACATCCAGCATTGGCAAAAGGTGAATTAATTCACTTTCCACCCCAAAATGATGTTTATATTTACTTCAAAAAAGCTGATGATGAGTTAATTATGAATGTAATAAACACAGGGAATAATGATGCTAAAATTGATTTGAGTAAATTTTCAAATATCATTAATGGAAAAATAAATTTTATTAATCTTTATACTTCTGAAGAGTTATTGAATAAAAATGATATTTTAAAAATTGAAGGCAAAAAAGCTGAGATGTTTTTAGTTGAGTAAAACAAAGCTATTTCTAATAGTTTAAGCCATTGCAGAATATAATATAACTTATAATACTAAGACTGCGAATTAAAACATCTCGAGGTTGAGGGAAATTATGAACACTCTATGTTAATTAAACCCAGATTTTACGATAGGAATAAATCTCTAATTACAAATTAGTTTGAAGTTATTTTAGGTGAAAATATTTAGTTATTGTGAAGAAGAATTTTTGCTTGTTTTAATTGTGATTTGGAACAATACTTTACCTTTATAAACTTGACAAACAACTCTTAAATTGCTATTTTCGATATGATTAAAACTTAATATAGATTTATAGACTATTGCCTGGTTTATTATGAAATTAGTCCAAATCATAAATCAAAATGATTTGTTAGTCACTTCAGAATACTTTGTGTATAGCCTCCCATTTTTTAAAATTCATCAAAAATTAAACATAAAATCAAATATTTGTCCAAAAGCTATACTTATTAATATATTAACAATAACTGTTTATTAAAATTCTCTGAGGTAATTATGAAATACTTGCTTTCTCTATTTATCATTCTCTTATTGAGTGGTAGCAGTATTTTTGGAGAAAACTTTACAAATGTGGTTGTTAATCACATCACAAAGGGTTCGCAAAACACTGACCCTGGAAATTCCATTGCAGTATTTGACGATAATGTGTATTTATTATGGCAGGATATAGATAGTACATTTTCGTCTTTTGTTTCAAAATCTACAGATGGTGGTTTAACTTTTAGTGAAGGAGTTAAAATAAGCGATGATAGCCCGCAGATTTTCGGCTCACTAGCATTAGATAATTTGGGCAATTTGTATATTGCTTACGATAAAGTTGATTCAACTGGTGAGATGCTTAAAGGCATTTATTTTACAAAATCAACAGATGAGGCTGCAACATTTTCTACTCCGGTTACAATTTCTGAAAAGGGTATATTTCCGCAAATTGCAACTTATGGAGATTATGTTTACATATTTTATGTGGATATAAATAGTAAGGATAAATATGGATATTTTTTCACGCGTTCAACTAATAATGGAGCTACTTTTGAAAACCCTTATGAAATTACAGTTGCAGATATTGATTTAATTAAGTTTGATGCACCAAACTCAATTACTGTTGATGATTCTGGGAATATTTATTGCATATGGAATGATGGAAGACGAAACGCTGGTGGAACCGATATTTTTATTGCAAAATCAACAAATAATGGCGTGAGTTTCTTATCAAATATTATGGTAAATGGTTTAACAACAAGTGCTACAAAGTACCGAACAGGTGCTCACATAAAAACTTTTGGCTCAAATGTTTATGCTGTTTGGCGTCAAGAAGATGATTTGTTGGCAACTAATAGAAAAATACTTTTTGCCAAATCAGTTGATGGTGGTTTAACTTTTGGAAGCGAAATGGAACTGGCTATTAATGGTTGGGATTCGCCATCGCTTACGGTAAATAAAGTTGGTGATATTTATATTGCTTTCCCATATTTTAATGGTGAATATGAATCACTTACTTGCATTAAATCAAATGACCAAGGCAATTCATTTCCTGCAAATGTATTTATTTCGGAAGATTATCAACACGCTAAAAATCCATCAATTTGTGTTGACGAAAATGATGTTTTATATGCCACTTGGACTGTAGCTGATGAGGGTGATGAAGATGAGGTTCTATTTGCAAAAGGAAAGTTGGGAATTACATCGGTTGCAACTTCACACAGATATTTCGAAAATTTTGAAGTAAATGATGAAACGGGTTGGTCTTTTTTAGCATACGATTGTAATGTTTTTGTCGAAAATGGCGAAATAAATTTTCAAACAGGAAGCGATGATATAAGTCATATTTTGCTTCCAATTGGAGCAACTAAAGATGATTTTTCATTTAAAGTTGTTGCGGGAAGTAATACTAAAGGAATTTCTGGTGGTGGATTTGGTAGAATGGGATTTAATTCATTAATTGCTTTGCAAATGGAGGATTCTATTTCGGTTATTTATACGGAAAATATTGGAAGTTATACTGAACCAAGCTTTACATATTTAACAAAATATCCATTTCCTGATGTAGTAAATACAATGCAACTAGATGTAACACGACTTGATAATGATTTGGTAATTAGCGCTTACATTAACGATATTTTAATTTACAACGGACAGCTAAACAACGTAAATGAATCCTTATTTAGCGGAAAAATGATTATCGATTTAATAAAAGATGATGAACCCTTAGAATGGTCATGTGAAGAAGTTGATGTTAAATATAATCCTTTAATTGAATCGGATGTGGCATTTTATGATGATTTTAGCAACGAAAACTCGCCTTGGTTCAAATTTGGGGATTTTGAAACAATTGTTCAATCAGTAAATATTAGTAATAATAGTATGAATTTTAGCTATAATAGCAGTTCAGAAGCGGCAATAAATGTAATTCCACCAATAGGTGCGGTTAAGGATTTTGCAATAGAGTTACAAGGTTCTGTTGGAAGTTTGCATAATTCAACTCTTGGAATTAGTCGCTTTTTTGATTATAAGAATTACACTACAATGTTTTTTGAAGGTGATTCAATTTATCTTGGATATGCAAATAATTCGTTTGAACCAACAATTATTGCTGCGTGCGATTTTACTGGCACAACATTTACAAAAATAAAATTTTCAATAGAAGAAATTAGCTCAAACTTAACAATGCGAGTTTGGGTAAATGATGAGCTTCTTTTAACTGGCGAAGTAATTAATATAAACCCAAAATTGGCAGTCGGACAGTTGGGTATAGGCTTTTTTGATGGAAATGTAATTAATGTAAGTTTTGATTATGCATCGATTGATTTTACAAATTTCATTACAAATTTGGATGATGAAAAAATCACTTTGCCAACTAAATACAATCTGTCTCAAAATTATCCAAATCCATTTAATCCAAGTACAACAATTCAATATTCAATTCCAAATAATGTGAAAGGTGAAACGTCAAACGTGAAACTTATTGTTTACGACATTCTTGGAAGAGAAATAACAACATTAGTAAACGAGAATAAAAGTGCTGGCAATTATGAAGTAAAGTTTGATGCTTCCAATTTTAGTTCCGGTTTATATTTCTACAGAATATCGGCGGGCAATTTTGTTGATCTTAAAAAGATGATACTAATTAAATAAAGAGTGTTAGTAATTCCATTTTAGCTAAGCTCATTAAATAAAATTGCTCATGTATTAGCCTCCCAACGGGAGGCTTTTTTCATTATTATTTATAAATACCCAGTTCTGAAATCAGTTGATAATAAAATGCGTATTTAACGGGTTTAATTAGGTAGTGAAGTTTATTTCAAAAATTATGTTAATAAATAATCTCTTTTTTCTAATATCGAATTATATTATTTTAAACTATGATAAATAAAATGCCAATTATACCCTTTCTTTTTTTTGTGTTTGTACTTAATTGTAAAATTATTGCTCAATTCAAATTAAATTTTGAGACAAAAAATTGGCAGTCAGAATATTCAATTCAAGGCTGGACAAAAGAAGATGGATTACCTAACAATAAAGTCTATGATATTATTGAAAGTTATGACGGTTTTATCTGGTTTGGTACTAGTGATGGATTGGTAAGATTTGATGGAAATCAGTTTAAAGTATTTAATTCTTCGAATGTGCCCAAAATAAAAGCAAATGTTGTACGATACTTATATAATGACAAAAATGGTAAAATTTGGGCGGCAAATGGTGGGGCTGGCTTACTTTCTATTAGCAAAGACAAATTCGAACTAATTTCTGAAGAAAATGGTCTTTCGCTAAATCATGTTAGCACAATTACTGAAGATAAATCAGGCAAAATTTATATTGGTACTTATGGTGGTGGTATTAGCATATTGCAAAATGGAAAATTCAATTATATCAATTCTAAAATAGGTTTAAGCAGTGACATTATTTATTCAATTTTGGTTGAAAATAATGGAAGAATTTGGGCTGGAACTCTTAATGAAGGTGTAAATCTTATAGATAAAAATGGAATTACAATATTTAATCACGAAAATGGATTGCCAAAATCTACTGTGAAACAAATATTTTGGGCTCCATCATTCGGAGAAAATTCAAAAGGGCGAATTCTAGTAGCAACGAACAAAGGAGTTTTTGTTTTCAATGGAAAAGGATTTGAAGTAAATGAGGCATTCCTTCAATTAAAAGAGAAAATTGTTAATCACATAGATGAAGATGAATATGGAAATTTGTGGTTCTCTACTTCTGGCTCTGGTATTTATATTTATAATGGAAAAACTTTAGCCCACCTTTCAAAAAATAATTTCTTACCAACAAATGATATATCTCATGTTTATCCAACCAAAGTTGGTATTTGGATTTGTAGTCAAACAAATGGAATTTTTTATATAAAGAAAAACAGAGTTAAAGTAATTACAAAAGCTCAAGGAATGCCGAATAATCATATTCGCACAATATTTCAATCTTCTGCTGGCACTTTATGGATTGGAACAGAAAATGGGATTGCTAAATATTACGAGCATGAAAACAAGATAGTTCCAATAAAAACAAATAAGGAAAAATTTACTGTTCTTGCATGGGCGGAGAATGAAAGGGGTGAAATATTTTTAGGAACTCATCAAAATGGGCTATTTAAAATAGTAAGTGATAAATTGGTCAATGTTGTTTCCCATAAAGAATTGAAAGCAAAAATGATTCGTTCTCTAAAATTTGATGATAACGGCACTTTGTGGATTGGCACAAACGGAGCCGGAATAGCGTTGTTGAAAAATGATGAAATTTTATTTATTGATAAAACCAATGGACTATCGAGCAATTTTATTGCTTGTATTTCTAAAAGTGGTAACGAAGAATTATGGGTTGGAACAACTGGTGGTGGGGTGGTTGTTCTGGATAAAAATGGTCTTGTAATTAAATCCATTTCCGATAAAGATGGTTTAGCTAGTAATATTATTAATTCTATTTCTGTAGATGAGAATGGCACTAAGTGGATTGGTACAAGTGTTTCGGGAATTAGTAGAATTAAAAATAATTCTATCTTCAATTTTAATGAACAAAACGGACTTTATAGAAACACAATTAAAAAGCTTTTATATGATGGAAAAAAAAGGTTTTGGATAACTTCAAATCAAGGAATTTATTCAATTGATAAAAACACACTAAACGAATTTGCAGATGGAAAAACCCAAAAATTAAATTTTTCTCTTTTTGGGAAAAATGATGGCATGTTGAGCGATGAATTTAATGCAGCTGCTGATAATGCTGGTTGTATTTCCATTACGGGCAAAATTTATGCTCCTTCAAATGATGGCATGATAGTAATTGATCCTAATATTTTAAATTCGAATGTAGACCCACCATTAGTATATATTGACGATGTTTTTATTAATTATAATAAAAGTTCTAAAGAGGAATTAGGTGAACTTCCACCAAATACTGAATCAGTACAAATAAATTATGGTGGAATTTCATTTGTACATGAAAAGAACATTAAATACAAATATCTTCTTCAAGGCATAGATGAAGAATGGGTTTATGTCGAAAATGGAAGGCAGGTGTTATTTACGCACCTTCCTTATGGTAATTATACTTTTAAAGTAAAATCCATTACTCCGGATGGAATAGAAAGCAAAGATTATGCTTATTTAAATTTCACCATTCTTCCATATTACTGGCAAACATTTTGGTTCAAAATACTTTCTGCATTTCTAATTATTGGACTAATATCAAGTTTTATTTTTTATACAGTTCAAAGAAGGTATAAACAAAAATTAGTAAAACTTGAAAATGAAGCCGCATTAGAAAGGGAAAGAATAAGAATATCCAAAGATATTCACGATGAACTTGGTGCAAGTTTAACCAAAATATCACTCCTTAGCGATTTAGCAAAAATGCACTTAACCGATAATCCTAATTTGGAAGATGATTTGAATAAAATTTCTGAAGCAAGCAGAAACGTGGCTTTAACTTTGGATGAAATAGTCTGGGCTGTAAATCCTAAAAATGATACGCTTGAGAAAACTATATTTTATATCATACAATATATTGAAGAATATATATCATCAACTGAAATTGAATTTGATATTCATATTCCAGATACAATTCCCGAACTTTTTATTCATGCAGAACTTAGACAAAATTTATTCATGTCCATAAAAGAAGCGGTTAATAACGTTGTAAAACATTCAAATGCAAATGTGCTTTCGCTTATTGTTTCAATAGAAAAATTTCAAATAGATATTACGCTCGAGGATAATGGAAAGGGAATTGACTTTGGCAACCTTAATCAGTTTAGCAATGGATTAGAAAATATGAAAAAGAGAATTGAAAATTCTAATGGAAAATTTGAGATTTCAAATAAAAATCCTAATGGGACTAGAATAAATATTAAGATGCAGATATAGTAAATTAACACTTTAGTGTTAGTAAAATTTAATTCTAGAAAACTATATTTGTGATAATGGAAATTGAAGATAAAATATGAACAAAATAACAGTCGCAATAGTTGAAGACAACCCTGATATTTCACAAAATATGGAGCTATTGCTTAATTCAACCGAAGGATTTACCTGCGTTGCAACTTGTCCAGATTCGAAGACGGCAATTACAACCTTACCAGACTTAAACCCAAACGTTATATTAATGGATATTAATTTGCCTGGTAAGACTGGAATAGAATGCACAAAAATAATAAAACCCCTTCTTAAAGATTCTCAAATTATAATACTTACAATGTATGATGATAGTGAAAGAGTTTTTGAAGCTTTGGAAAGTGGTGCCATAGGTTATTTATTAAAACGAACTTCAAAAGAAAAACTCTTTTTAGCAATAAAAGAAGCTCAAGCTGGGGGTTCTCCAATGTCAATGGAAATTGCACGCATGGTGGTTAAATCGTTCGAGAAAGGGCACAGCAAAAATGAAGTAAAAGAAATTCTTACTGAAAGGGAGTGGGAAATATTAGAACATCTTGCTAAAGGAAAGCGTTATAAAGATATTGCTGATTCCCTTTTTATCGGAATAGAAACCGTCCGTAGTCATCTAAGAGTAATCTATGGAAAACTCCAAGTTCATTCATCCACAGAAGCTGTATTAAAATATTTAAATAAAAAATAACAGAAGATTACTCCATTAATTTCTTTCTGTCCCATCTGTGATTTATTTCACATCTATAACATTTTCACACTTTCGTGTTAGAATAAAATTCTCTTGTTAGCATTAAATTTCTTATGTCAATTAGCAAAACAAGACTTAAGCTCACATTTGAAATTAAACTAAAAAAATAAGGAACTACAAATGAAAAACTTTAAAACATTATTTATACTTTTGTTTATCTCGTTTTCTGTTTTTGCACAAAACAATATTACAAACACGCTTGGTACAGGCGGAACTTTTACTGTAAAAGATGCTACGGCAAATTTTTTAACTGTTACTCAATCAACTGGTTTGGTAAATATATTAAATGGTTTAAGGCTTGAAGATACGGGAAATAGTTCAACAACTGGTGTAATATTTAAAGGAGCAACTCGTTTCCTCCACAACTTTCAACCATCGGGGACTTCTACAAATACTTTCTTAGGATTAAATTCCGGAAATTTTTCAATGTCATCTGCATATGGCTCTAATACTGGTTTGGGTATAAATACTCTTAATTCGTTAACAACTGGCTATAACAATACTGCAGTAGGTGCATATTCATTAAACTCCAATACAACAGGGATAGAGAATACAGCTTCTGGATATATGTCTTTATATAACAACACAACAGGCAATGCTAATTCCGCTTATGGTACAAATTCCTTATATAATAATTTAGGTGGAAATAACAATAATGCATTTGGTCATAACTCATTAAATCACAACACTACTGGAAGTGACAATTCAGCTGTTGGTTTTCGCGCATTATTTTCTAATACAACTGGTCATGATAATATATCATTTGGAAGTAGTTCTTTGGAAAATAATTTGGTTGGCATTGCTAACATTGCTATAGGTAGCAATGCAATGAACCAAAATGTATCAAGTAATTACAATATTGCTATTGGTTATCGTTCTTTACTCAATAATGTTGGAAACTATAACACTTCAATTGGTAATGAATCATTATTAAACAACACTAGTGGATTTTCTAATTCAGCATTAGGATATAATTCACTTTATAATAATACAACCGGGAGCGGAAATGTTGCTGTTGGACGTAGTTCCTTAGAATCTAATACGACGGGTTACTCAAATACAGCAGTGGGAGAGATTGCTGGAAATTCTATTACAACTGGAAGTTTCTTAACTTGTATCGGCTACGGTGCACAACCAAGTGCAGCAGATGCCACAAACGAAATAACTTTTGGTGATAGTTGGATAACTTCCATTCGTGCGGCTGTAACAAGCATTACTTCTTTATCAGATGCAAGAGATAAGAAAAACATTAAGGATTTGGATTTAGGAATAGATTTTTTAATGAAATTAAAACCAAGAAAATTCAATTGGGATAAAAGAGAATGGTACGAAAATAATATATCGGATGGAAGCAAAGTTAAGGAAGAACCAACTGCTGGATTTATAGCACAGGAGCTAGATGAAGTTCAGACAGACGAAAATGCAGAATGGTTAAAATTAGTTTTGAAAACTAATCCAGAAAAAATTGAAGCAACCTACGGTAATTTATTGCCAATTATTGTTAAAGCAATTCAAGATTTAAAAAATGAAAATGATGAATTGAAATTAAAAAATAAAGAATTTCAAGTTGCTAATAATGAGCTTGTTTCTAGACTTTCTAAATTTGAACAATTACAAACAGCATTAGTTAGCGAAATTGAAAAACTTAAAACAAATGGTAATAAGTTTACAACAGTAAGCTTGGGTGTAAAATGAAAAAAATAATTTTAATTTTAATTTTAAGTTCATCAATACTTTACAGCCAAAGTAGTCTCGTTTTTGATGAAGGTACTACAATTGATGTTGGAAGCGGAGCAGATGTTTGTGCTGATGCAATTACAGTTAATGGAACATTTGCCGGTGGCGGTTCCTTTTGCGGTGGTGCGTTGCCAGTTGAGTTAGTTTCATTCACCGCAAAAGTAGTAGGTGAAAGTGTAGTTCTTAATTGGCAAACAGCAACAGAAGTAAATAATTATGGATTTTCAATTGAACGAGCTTTTGTAGGACAGATTAGTAATCTGTCAACCGATTGGAACGAAATAGGCTTTGTTGAAGGGCACGGAAACAGCAATTCACTAAAAGATTATTCATTTATAGACGCTGATAATAATTTGGTAGTTGAGTTGCGTAGAAACTACAGATTAAAGCAAATAGATATAGATGGGGCTTTTGAATATTCGGAGGTTATTTCTATAGAACTGAAAATTGAAAAAGAGTTTAAGTTAGCTCAGAACTTTCCAAATCCGTTTAACCCGAGTACAAGTATAAGTTATGCTCTTCCAATTAATGGATTTGTAACAATAAAAGTTTACAACACAATTGGTGAAGAAGTAGCCGAACTAATAAATCAAAATATTGAAGCTGGAACGCATGTGATACAATTTAATGCATTTAATTTGCCAACAGGCGCATATTTTTACAGAATTACAACCGAAAACTATTCGGAAACAAAAAAGATGCTATTAATAAAATAATATCAAAAACGTTAATTTAATCGATGAAATATTTATGAAAACAAAATTAAATTTTTTCTTTACAGCAATTTTACTCACCTTTATGTTTAGTTCAAGTGTTCTATCCCAGAATTGGTCAGAGCTATCAAAAAATTTGGCTCTCGATAAAAATGCAAGTGACTATTTTGGAAATGCTGTATCAATTTCAGGAGACTATGCAATTGTTGGTGCTAAGGGGGGAGATTATGATGCAGCTGGACAAAATCTTTTGAGTCAAGCAGGTGCAGCATATATATTGAAATATAACAGTGGCTCGTCTTCTTGGGAACAAGTTCAAAAATTAGTTTCAAGTGATAGAGAAAGTGGGGATGCCTTCGGTTATTCTGTTTCAATAAATGGAGAATTTGCAATTGTAGGCGCATACACCGAAGGTCAGAATGATTTAAATGGTAATCCCGCTTCAAGTTTTGGTGCAGCATATGTTTTTAAGCTAAACATTTCAACTGGTATTTGGGAACAAAAACAAAAATTAGTTGCTTTTGATAGGTATATAGATGATTACTATGGGCAATCTGTAGATATAAATGGTAATTATGCAATTGTCGGCGCGCCATTTGAAGAAGAACCCAACGGAATAGGTAGTACTGAAAATTCAGGTTCAGTATATATTTACAAATTTAACGCAACTTCACAATTATTTGAATTTGAGCAAAAAATTGTATCAACTAATAAAGGTGCGGGTGACCAATTTGGAACTTCTATTAGTATTTCAGAAACAAATTTATTGGTGGGTAAACCACATGATTGGAATGGCTCCACTTTCTATGGAAGAGCTGAGCTTTTTCAAAAAGGAACAACTTGGACTCATCTACAATACTTGCAATCTAATGAAACAGCAGAGGATGATAATTTTGGCTATTCTGTTTCTATTGATGGTAATTATTCTATAATTGGTGCGAAAAATGAGACTGGTGATGCATTTGGTAATAATCCGTTAAATTTGTCTGGTGCTAGTTATATTTTTAAAAACAATTCTGGCACATGGAGCCAAGTACAAAAAATTGTTGCAAGCGACCGTGGAGTGGGTGATTATTTTGGAACATCGGTTTCTATATCTGGTGATTATTCAGTTATCGGAGCTTTTGCAGAAGATCATGATGCAAATGGTGCTAATTATTTAAATGGTTCTGGTTCTGTTTATATTTATCACTTCAACAGCACTTCCGCTATTTGGGAACTTGATCAAAAAATTGTCTCAAGCGATAGAGCCACGAGTGATAACTTTGGCTTTTCTGTTTCAATTGATGGAACAAACATTATTTCTGGTGCATATAAAAAAACAGAAAGTACTTTAACCAATGCAGGAGCATCATACATATTTAACAACTCATCAATTTTACCTGTTGAGTTAACATCATTCACAGCAAACCATACAGATGTAGGTACTGTTCTAACTTGGCAAACCGCCACAGAAGTAAATAACTACGGTTTTGAAATAGAAAGATCATCTGTCATTTCGATCGAAGGGAGAAATCTTAATTGGGAGAAGATTGGTTTTATTGAAGGGCATGGAAATTCAAATTCTCCAAAAGACTATAGCTTTTTAGATGACAAAAACCTCGTAGGTTTAGACGGAGAATTACAGTATCGCTTAAAGCAAATAGATTTTGATGGAAATTATGAATACTCGGACGTTGTGGAAGTAAAATTAAACGAAAATATAAAAGCATATAAATTAGAGCAGAATTATCCAAATCCGTTTAATCCAACAACTACGATTAAATACTCAATTCCAAATAATGTGAAAGGTGAAACGTCAAACGTGAAACTTATTGTTTACGACATTCTTGGAAGCGAAGTTGCAACTTTGGTAAATGAGAAAAAAAGTGCTGGCAATTATGAAGTGAAATTTGATGCTTCAAACTTAGTAAGTGGAGTTTATCTTTACAAATTACAAAGTGGCAGTTTTGTTCAGACAAAGAAACTTCTGTTGATGAAGTAAAGATTCAAAAACCTACGAGGTTTTTAAAAACCTCGTAGGTTTAGATGGAAAGGCAATTATGAATGTCCAAAAATTGTAACCGCAGAGACGTGATTTATCCCGTCTGAATTTGCATTGTTTCAAAATTATCCAAACCCGTTTGGCTAAAAGCTATCACATCTTGAAATTACTCATCAAAATGACTGTTTGTAATTAATTAGTAATTAAATGTGAATTCATATAAAATTGGTTTATTCAAAAAATGAAATAATTCTTTTAATAACTTTATCAACAGTAGCATCTGGGCACGATGCGCCGCTTGTAATTGCAATATCAATTACATCCTTATTTGGCAAATAATTTTCGGAAAACTTTTCTTGTTTTT
>PCUD01000167.1:0-3071 GCA_002786785.1 Ignavibacteriales bacterium CG18_big_fil_WC_8_21_14_2_50_31_20
ATTGTTTTTTGTCTCACTAATATAGGCACAGAGGGTAGTCAATTAGGGGTTCAACTTTTCTCACATGACCAGCGTAAAGATGGAGCGGTTATTTATGATGATTCAAAAACATACAAACAAATTGGATTTGTTATTGATACTTATTGGAATAGAATAATTTATGGAAGACAAACTGGAATTACGTCGATGGGATTAAGGGATTTTGCTGCCACAAGTCAACATCCTTTAACATATATGACTGCAATTGCAGCTAAAAATGATGGATCCGTTTTTGTTGCTGATTATGCAAGTAAACAAATATCTCGTTTTGTTTATAATTATTTATCTAACGAACTTACAATACCAAGCAATTCGGTATTTCTTACTAGTTCAAAAATACAAGTACCTGTTGATATAGAACTTACTTATAATGGAAATTATTTATTTGTATGTGATGCAGGTTCAAATTCAATTAAAAGATTTGATATGAATGGGAATTTAGTTACTCAGTTTACTGGTTCAGGTTATACATTAAACAGACCAATATTTGTTCAACCACGTGCAGATGTAGATGAGGTTTATGTTATTGATATTAATACAGCAGGTGGTTATTCACTTGTACGTTTTGACTATAATGGAAATGTACTTGGTAATTATTATAATTTCCCGCAGGGTTCTATACCAAGTGATTTATCTGAAAGATGGGATAGAACAATTATAGTCCCAGATGCTGGTCTAAATATGGTACATATTTTTGGTGGTTACTATAATTACTATCTTGGTTCATATAACGGAAGTAATTATCAAAATCAATCTATGTTTACAAGTTTAGGTCGCATGCCAACTATGTTTCATTATTCTGATACACATATTAGTAGTAATACAATAGCAATTGATAGTTGGGGCCCTCAAACTGGTTTCAATAGATTTTTACCAGGAGTAGATGTATTCGATTTATCTGACTATTATTTCCAAAATGATTTTTCAAACGAAACTTTTGTTTTTTCATTAAGTGGAAGAGCTAGATGCACATTTAAAGTTATTAGAAATAGAGATAATTATACAATGCTTCTTGATGAAAATGTTGACCGTTCAGCTGGTTTAGAGCAATTATATCATATTAATTTTGCCGGATATGAACCTGGCACCTACAAAATTATAATATCTGCTATACCATATAATAATGCGGATTATGGTTCTTATGCTGTACAACCAGTTGTTAAAGAGTTTATTGTAAACTACGGTAATGTTTTAAGTGGTAATGTTATATTTAATGAATCGTACACAGTAGATTATGATGAAACTTTAACAATAGAAGCCGGTTCATATTTAACTTTTAATAATGGGGCTTCACTAATAGTAAATGGAACATTAAATGTAAATGGAACAACAAGTAGTAAGGTTGTTTTTGATTTTGTATCACAAAACTCAACAACGAAAAATGGAATTAAAATAAACAGTACTATAAATATAAACGGGACATATTACTATCCAAAAGGAATAATCAATAATGCTATTATTAAAAATGCCTACAACGGTGTTTATGTTGATGAAGCTAAGTTAGTTATAGATAATTCGGAGATATTTGATTGCTATTATGGAATTCATCTTTATAGAACAAATTATATATCTTACTCAAGTCATATAACAAATACACATGCGTATAACAATGAATTTGGTGTTGTTATGTACTATTCAAGGGCATACCTTTCTTTCAATGAGTTTAATGATAATTGGATAGGAATTGGATGTGCTGATTACTCATCTCCTTATTTCGCAACTTATGTTGACAATTCACTTCCGTCATATGGTTATAATAATATCTACAATAATTTCATTGGTGTATTTGCTTATGGTTATTCCAATCCATTTATTAGTAGAGTTACATGTGTTAGTACAGGTGGAAATAATATAATTAAAAACAATACTCAATATGAATTACAAACACACACAAATTGTAATATTTATGCAGAAAACAATTGGTGGGGATCAAGTAGCCCAAGTTCTAGCCAATTTATGATTGGTAGTGGTTGCTCGTTAGATTTTACTCCATATTTGTTAAGTGAACCTCAAATTCCTCAAAGTGCAATAGTTTCACCAGAAGAAGAAACTTTTAATAAACAATTTAATAATCAATTAAGCAAAGCAAGTAATTCAACTAACATATTTGAGTTTACAAGTTCTGAAAAACCTAAAGGATTTGATGAAAATTGGCCAATAGAGTGGAAATTACTTTATGCAAGAAACTTATTAAGAACAAAGAAATACAATTCAGCCTCAAAAATATGTGAAGAGGTTATAACAAATTATCCCGACTCGTCACTTTCTTATCTTGCATTGGATTTATTACACCAATCTCAAATAAAAAACGAAAGTAAAACTTTGTTTTCACAATTTGTAAAAGAGAAAGCAAACAAAAAAGTAAAGAAGCAAATATATGGTGCTGCCGAATTACTTCTCGCTGGTGGAGAAAAGAAAAACAGAGTAGCAAATTTAGATGTAATTTTGGAGAAATATAAAAATTCACCTCTAATTGAATTCGTTTTATTTCAAAAATTCATGTATTACCTATATGAAGAAAATAACATAGAATTAGCAAAATCAGTTTCGGAAGAATTAGGTAAGCAATTCCCAAAGTCAGAATCATATTTTGATTCTCAAAGACATCTTGGAAACGATGTAGTAAAACCAACAGAACCACTACTAGCAAAAAATGCTGCTAATGAAGAAACCACAGAAATACCAAAAACATACGAGCTACTTGGTAATTATCCAAATCCATTTAACCCAAGTACAACAATAAAATATGCTTTGCCATATAGCTCAAATGTTGAGCTAACTATTTATGACATTACTGGTAAAGTGGTTAAGGTATTTAGTGAAAGTGGACAGTCTGCTGGTTATCAAAATATAGTTTGGTTTGGTGATAGCCAACAAGGTAGCAGAGTTTCAAGTGGTGTTTATTTATACAGATTTAAGGCCACTTCCATTGATGGTAGTAATAAAGTATTTGAAAAAACAGCTAAAATGTTAATGTTGAAATAAAGAAAACCGCAGAGTCGCAAAGACGCTAAGGAAGTAAAAATTGTAAG
>PCUD01000167.1:3102-3383 GCA_002786785.1 Ignavibacteriales bacterium CG18_big_fil_WC_8_21_14_2_50_31_20
CCAAACTGCAACAGAGAGCGGAGCTAATAGAAATAGCATCCAAAACATTTGGTATTAATAGTAAAATATTAACAGCAATTATATTTACTGAACGCACATTAAATTACACTTGGGAAGATGAGGCTATGGATAACATTCTTGCAGAAGCTGGATTTGACTGGTATTAAGAACCACTCCTCAACTTTTCTGTAAATTAATATGAACTAAAATAATTTTATTATAAACAATTTGCCATTTAAACTTTTGTTACTTAACTTGCAAACAAATAAGAGGTTTTAGTG
>PCUD01000167.1:3409-5660 GCA_002786785.1 Ignavibacteriales bacterium CG18_big_fil_WC_8_21_14_2_50_31_20
AAGAAAATGTTTTATTTTTTTCACAATTAACATTAGCCTTTTTACTTAAAACACTTGGCACACTATTTGCCCCCCCCATTTTTCTTTTACAACTTTTTCAATTAAAACAAAACCAATTAATTATCAACAAAAATTTAATACACTTATTAAACAAAATAAATACACAAATATATTGCAACACTTTTCAATTTTACTTTATTAAGCAAGAGTGTTTTAATGCTTCTAAAATAATTTATGAGAACTCTAAAATGAAATTAAAAGCTAAAAGAGAGACAAAAACGATGATGAGACATGAAGCATATTTGGTGTTTTAGATTATAAATGCATGTTTTAGGCGAGAAAATCATTAGAACTACTTAAGCAGTTCTACTGATTTTTCAAGCTCTTTTATTTGTTAAGTTCACTTTAGCATTTTGTGTAAGCATGTCCTTATAATTGCTTTAAATAGATAACCATGTGAGTTACGTGGCGAAGCTGTATAAAATATAACGTAAGTTTTATTAGCATTTTACAATGAGATTAAATTACGCATTAACTTTCTATTTGTTTTTAAGAGAGCAAATTTTTAATTTAGGAACAAATTGGAGGTTTTAAGTGGTTCACAAAAATATTTACAACAAATTCCTCACTGGCAACGTTAATAATGGTTCAATATTATTTATGACAAAATCGAATGATACCAGCAAAGGCAACACTATGATAAAACAAATAATAATTATTTTTACACTATTAGCTAACATAGTTTTTGCACAGTGGTCAACAGATACATTGGAGAGTTTAAAAGTTTATGGAAGTGGGATACGAGTAGAAGCATGTGCAGATGGTGATGGAGGAGTATATGTTGTATGGTTAAGTTATAATTATGATGATAGCCGAGTTTATTTACAACATTTGGATAAATATGGAAATTTAAAGTGGAACAGTCCGTTGGAAATAGGATTTGTTACTACCTTTCAATTTGCCAAGGCATATGTTGTAAGTGATAATTCTGGAGGAGTTTATGTAGCCTATGACCAATTGACAGCAATAGATACAATTGACACCTATGTAGTATATGAAGGTAAAAGCTATATCCAGAGAGTAAGTTCAGATGGAAAGTTGCTGTGGGGCGAAGGAGGCATTAGAGTAAGTCTGGATTCCACAGAGCAGAGAGAGGTGAAGCTAGTTGGTGATGGCGAGGGAAATGCAATAGTTGGTTGGATAGACTTAATTGATGGTTCTTACGACTATGAAAATATATTTTACGTACAAAAAATATCAAGAAGTGGTAAGAGATTATGGAGTGATAGTGGAATGGTAGTTGATACTCTCAAGTATGGTAGTGAATACCAAATTACTTCAGATATGCATGGAGGAGTTATTGCTGCATACCCATATGGTTATGAGAGCAAAGATTATATTTTTATTATTAGCAATCCTATTGCAAAGCACATTGAGAAAATGGGAAATGTACTATGGGCGGATACTCTATCTTTTTCAAGAGATTTACTTTTTGATGGGTTGAGAAGTGATGAACATGGGAATTCAGTGGTTTTTGTAGAAGTAGTTTATCCCTCAGAGAGTGGAGAAAGAGCGATACGCATTAATTATGATGGAGAGTATGACTGGGGAGAATCTGGGATTGCTTTTCCATATGATGAGCAATATTTTCCAGAGGATCTATTGACATTTGATTCAAATAATGAGACCACATTCATTTGGAGAGACCAAGTTGATTCGGTAGATGTTCAGTCATTACAAAAAATTACAGTTGATGGGAATAAAAAATGGGTAGAAGATAAAATACTCAATGATAATTATGTTGATTATCATATTTATTCAATGTTAAAAAGTAATGATAATAGCTATGTCCTATTAAAAAGATTAATAGGAGACCCATCCAAGTTCTATGCAGAAAAACTAGACTCAAATGGAAATTATGAGTGGAAAGATGTAATATTAACAGAATATGGTGGAGAGGAAGTAGAAATAGTAAGTGATGGTAATGGGGGAATGATAGTAGTTTGGTCGAGGTTTTTGTACGGAATATTTGCGCAGCAAATTAGTAGGGATGGAAATTTAGGAGAGGTAATAGTTTCCATTGACGATGAGCAAGTAGAAAACATACCAACTGAGGTTACGTTAGAACAAAACTATCCAAATCCATTTAATCCTAGTACTACTATAAGATATTCGCTTTCGCAAAGTGGTTTTGTAAATTTACACGTTTATAATATACTTGGACAAGAAGTAGCAAAGTTAGTAAATGAAG
>PCUD01000175.1:0-1507 GCA_002786785.1 Ignavibacteriales bacterium CG18_big_fil_WC_8_21_14_2_50_31_20
TTTTTAGAATCCAAACAAAATTTAATTACCTGCATGTAATTAAAACAGAAGGTTCGATGGGCTATGATGATTTCCCATATCACAGCGCATTAAATTTTAATCTTGGTATAACATTCATGTATTGATTATGAAGATATTAAAATATTTTTCAATTTTAACAATAGTAGTTATTCTTTCTAATTTTAAAACTAATGCGCAGAACGATTTTGTATTCGGAGCGAACGGCTCATACTTTATTCCATTCGGTTCGCTTGCCGAAAGATTAGAACCAACCATCGGCGGCTCATTTTATTTTGGAATGGAAACAAGTGAAAACTGGACGTGGATTGGGCGTGTAGAATATTTTAAGTTCAACAAAGAAAACAAGGAGAAGTTATTTCTAAAAAGAAAATTGACCGTAAACGGCATTGAGAGTGATTATGAAATACCGCTGCCCGATTTAAAAATTTCACTCGAAATAGCAGGCATATCAGCCGCTGCCGAATATAAAGTTATTGAGACAAATTTTATGAATGTTAAAGCTACATTCGGGTTTGGTTTATACAAATGGTTTAGCAAGCGAAGCGCTTATTACGATTCCTTATATATCGATACGACTGGAACCGGTGATTTTAAACTTGCCGAAATCCTTAATGTGCCGGCAAATTCTCAGACAGACTGGAGCGGCGGTTTCGATCTTGGTTTGGATATAAATGTAAATGTTTATGGACCCATGTGGATTACGACCGGTGCGCGCTACAAAACGGTAGTAGGAGAAATTTGGCCTGCTCTCGATCTCGATCTTGAAAACATAAGCACTTTTCAGATGTTCGAAATTAGAGCAGGCGTGCGAATAAAACTTTAGCGATTCAATTAAATGATTTGTCCAATGTAAATTGTAATAAATGCAAAATAGTTTTGAACTGTGCTATTACTACCAATTTACTTAAATTCATCCCTCTTGAAATTCCTTTTGTATTTGTCTAAATTAATTCTAATTATTAACAGTTTTAGAAGACTTACAATAAAAACATTTGCCAAATAAACATAATTTTATTTTAGGATTTTGAGTATTGCTTGAAAGATTGTGTTGTTTGTAACTCTTGGGTGATGATGCGAACACAAACGGAAGCAACAAGAATAAGCAATGTCAACAAATGAGGAGGCAATAATTCAAAATTAACATCTTCATAAACTTGAAAGTGAAGAACATTACCTTAGTTTAACATATACATTGAAGAAAAGAAAGAGTTTGGCAGACATAAAAACAATATTACGAGAGCTCAGTGTTATATTGGGATATATACTCTCAAAATACAAGCTTACTTTCACTGAGAAACTTATAGACGTAAAAACCTATTTGGACTTTATAAGAAAATACTGCAAGAATGTAAATGAATGTAATTCTGAAATTCGAAAAATAGAAGAGCTTGAAAACTTCATTATTCATAGGGACATAATTCGAAATGGATTGAAACTTGGAAAATTGTTGTATGAAAAATTAAACCTTACCGGTGATATATATTGG
>PCUD01000175.1:1521-2827 GCA_002786785.1 Ignavibacteriales bacterium CG18_big_fil_WC_8_21_14_2_50_31_20
ATTTAAATTGGAGAAACGAGTATCTGAGATGACACGAAAAATTAAATATGCACTTTTAGATGATGTTGATCATTTTATTGCAGTTATTGAGGATGGTCGCTTGGCTACTGCCCATTTTAATGACAAATTCATTGTCGCGAATTGGTATTCAATAAAGTCCAGACGCAATTTAATGAAGATAATATTGATGAAACAATTTGGAAATACCTTGATGATGGTAGCAGGTCTTTGAAAGTATTTCATACAAAACAAGAAATAGAAGAAGAGGTAATTGTATATATGCTGCAAAAATTAAATGGCGACGTTGAATTTGAAAAAGATGATAGGGTTGAATGTTTTTGTGAAAATGATTTAAGAAAATTTCTTTACAAAAATTAGTTTTAATATAAATGCAGAAAACAAAAAGCCAAATACCTTTTGATTATGTAACAATTAAAATTACTGAAAGCAGAATTCAAAAAGGGCTTTTAGCAATACCGGTTTCTCTGATTGATTTGTTTCCTAAAAATACGAAAAAGATTTTTTTATTAAACGAATTAGGAAAAGAAGAAACTAAAAGTTTTACACCATACAAGAGCAGTAGTCGTGAATGCAGAATCGGGGGATTAAAAGATTACTACACAAAAAATAATATTAAGGCCGGCGATGAGTTGGTCATTCAATTATTAGATGATGGCAAATTCAAAATAATACCAGAAAATGTTTTTGAAAGACAAATATCAGATTTAGAATTAAAGATAGATAAAAGTATAAACGAAAACGAAGTTGAAAAGCACATACGGAAACTATCAATAATTGCAAACAAACCTTCTAATGATGTTATAAAGAGTGAATTTATAAGATTAGCAAAACAAGAAATCAAGCCACGAAAAACGAGAATTGTACCTCAAATAAAAACAAAAGAAAATGTTCCAGCATCATTTAGAAAAATTTTATTGGAACTTTATAGGGGCAAATGTCAAGTTTCTAGTTTTACTTTCTTGATGAAGAACGGCAAACCATATTTTGAAATTCATCATATCGACCCATTTAAAGGAAATCATTTTAAAAATTTACTTGTCGTCAGTCCGAATGTTCACGAGCAATTTACTCACACAAAACTCAAACAATTTTTTGATAAAGAGAACTGGTTAAGAAAAGTAAAATTCAATGAGGAAACTTATTCAGTATTTCAAATTATTGATAAGTTGCCAAGTATCTTTGAAAAGGAAACACATTGCTAATTCTTTGTTCAGCGGAAAACATGAAAGAATTGCCAGACAACTCAATTCATTTAATGATCACTTCACCGCCTTACAATGTTTCC
>PCUD01000175.1:2876-5752 GCA_002786785.1 Ignavibacteriales bacterium CG18_big_fil_WC_8_21_14_2_50_31_20
GTGTTCTTGTTAATGGTGGGCGTGCCTGCATTAATGTAGCGAACCTTGGTCGTAAACCATATATCCCCCTTTCAGATTACATTTCGAAAATCATGCTGGATATTGGTTTCAATATGCGTGGAGAGATAATTTGGAATAAAGCATCAAGCGCAAGTCCTTCAACTGCATGGGGTAGCTGGTTGAGTGCAGCAAATCCAATTCTACGAGATGTTCACGAATATATTTTGGTCTTTTCTAAAGGTGATTACAATCGAATAAAAAAAGACAAACAGAACACTATCACCAAAGAACAATTTATGGAATACACAAAATCTATTTGGACAATGAATGCGGAAAGTGCAAGACGTATCGGACATCCTGCGCCATTTCCAGAGGAACTTCCTTTTCGTTTAATTCAGCTTTATTCTTTTAAAGGTGACATTGTCCTTGATCCCTTTATGGGAAGCGGAACAACAGCTGTTTCAGCGGTTAAGTCAGATAGAAAATTTGTCGGTTATGACATTAACCAGGAGTATATTTCACTTGCAGAAAAAAGGTTGCAACCATATATGATGCAGATGAAACTATCGTTTAAATAATCTGAAGCACCCGCATGTTGTTTAAGTAAAAAACGGATTAGAAATTTGTTCAGAATGCAAAGATTATCCTTGCAGCAAATTTGATTCTTAGAGACAAGGATATGATTCTTTTGTAACTAATAAGAAAGTATTTTCAAATCTTGATCTTATAAAAAGTAATGGGATTGATTCTTTTATTAAGCAACAAAAAAAACGAATAGATATCTTAATTAATTTTTTAGATCGTTATAATGATGGTCGATCAAAAAGTTTTCTTTGTGTTAGCTGCGCATTATTACCATTAGATAAATTAATTGAAACAAACAAATTCACCGCCGGACTTAGCGATGCATTAGATATTAAAGAGAAAAGCAAACGGCTTAAAGAAAAATTATTAATGACAGCAGATGATCTCGGTATCGATCTAAAATTGAACAACAAATAATCTTCTGCTCCCGGCACGCGGTTTAATTAATAACCTATGTAATGAGGATTTTAACATTTTTTAAAACTTATAGTAATCACGCCAAATTTGGGCGCACAAAAATTGAAACTGAAGGTTATACTTAAACTGTTCTACAACCATATAAGAAGCCAAAACAATTAATAAATTTAACGTCCCGAAAAAAAAATGACAAATACCGAATTGATTGGAAGTACAAAAGCATTGCTCGACGAATATAAAAAAGCGATTGACGAACTTATTTTTATTATCAAGCCACTTGACGATCATGTTCTTTCGACAATCGTTGACAGCGAAACTAAAGACACAGACTGCAAATCCATACAAACAATTTTAACACACGTTGTTTGTTCGGGTTACAATTATACGATTTATATCGAAAATTCTACCGGAGTTAATAAACCACGAGTTGAAAGGGTAATTTGTAACAGCGTAGATCAATACATCGACCAAATAAATTTAATGTTTGGTTATTGTGAAGATTTCTTCAGACAAAAAAGAAATTTGCCAATTCAGCAAACCGACAATTCAAAAAAAGTAATTGTTAATTGGGGGCAGCAATACGATATAGAACAACTTTTAGAACACGCGATCGTTCACATTTTGCGGCATCGACGACAAGTGGAAAATTTTATAAAAATACAAAATGAGCAAGCAACACCGGGCAAGTCCGTCAGCTAAAGCACTAACGGAAAAATGACAATTCTTTAGTTAGCATCCCAAATTCTGAACTTCACCAAAACACAAAACGTCAAAGGCTCCCAAATAATTCTACTCTCTTTAACGATAAATTCATAATTTTATATCGCAGTATAAAAAATTATATGTCAAGTTTACATTTATAAACCTTTCAAACTTTATGAAACTTAAAACCGTTTTAACCCGGCTCTTCATTCCAATTTTTGTTTTGTCTTTTCTTTTCTCATCCTGTGGCAGCGGTGAGGAAATAACAAACGAAGCTGTTAGAGGTGTTTGGTTAACAAATGTTGACAGCAAAGCGCTTAACTCAAAAGCAAATATTATCGAAGCAGTTGAACTATGTAATGAACTCGGTTTTAATACAATATTTGTCGTAACATGGAATAAAGCCATGACGACCTTTCCGAGCAAAGTTGTAAAAGAAATAACCGGTATTGAAATAGACACAACTTTTACAGGCAGAGATCCTCTGAAAGAATTGATAGAAGAGGCGCACAGCCGAAACATTAAAGTAATTGCCTGGTTTGAGTTCGGTTTCTCATCATCATACAACGAGAACGGTGGAATAATATTAAAAGCAAAACCGGAATGGGCGTCAAAAGATTCAGCCGGCACTCTTGTTAAGAAAAATAATTTCGAGTGGATGAACGGCTTTCATCCCGAAGTTCAGGATTTTTTACTTTCTATAATAATGGAGGTAGTTAACAATTACGACATAGACGGAATACAGGGAGACGACAGGCTGCCGGCGATGCCTTCGGAAGCAGGTTACGATGATTACACAGTTAATCTTTTCAAACAGCAGCATAATGGCAATGAACCGCCCCGGTATTCAAAAGACAACGCATGGGTGCAGTGGCGAGCCGATCTTCTTACGGATTTTATGCGCCGTATTTATGAAACGGTAAAAGCCGCAAAATCAAATGTAGTAGTTTCAATGGCGCCGAGTATTTACCCCTGGAGCAAAGAAGAATATTTACAGGACTGGACAGCCTGGGTTGAAAAAGGATATGTTGAGCTTATTTGTCCGCAGCTTTACCGATACGAAACCGATAGATATTTTGTTGCGCTTGATGAGATTATAAACGGACAGATATCTGAAAGAAATATTCATAAATTTTATCCCGGAATTTTACTGAAGGTAGGCTCATATTATG
>PCUD01000145.1:0-2618 GCA_002786785.1 Ignavibacteriales bacterium CG18_big_fil_WC_8_21_14_2_50_31_20
CGAAAAATTTTACAAAATAGAAAAATATGAAATGAGAACATACATTTATCACAGAGAAACTCCAGACGGAATTTGCAACAATATTTAATTTGAATAATGTTTAGGATTGAAATTAGCAATGACAAAATCTTTCTTGCTATAAACTATTAATATTCCTATTTTGCCAGCGTAAAAAAAATGAACTTAAATTTATTGAAGGCAATTTGAAAATAGGCAGCTCAAATATAAATAATTTACAAACGCAAAAATTCCACTTGACAAGAATAACAAAAGGTGTATTTTTCGACTGTCGACTGTCGACTGTCGACTGTCGACTATCGCAACTACTGTTCTGTCCACTCTACAAGAAAGCTAACCTATTTTTTCATTATAAAAACATTTTTGACAATTAAACTCCCATTATGGGAAAGGAGGGTATTATGTTGAAAAACAAATATATATAAATGAAAATATGGTTTTTGTGTTATTTAGAATTCTAAGCAAATTAACAAAATGTTTTAAATCACTCAAAAATCTTGTTTTGGCTTTTAATAAAAAAATGACTATTAAGTCATTAAAAAACTATTTCAAAAAGGAGAAAAAATGAAAAAACTGTTTTTTATAGCATTGTTATTTTCACAAGTTATATTTTATAGCTGTTCGGATGAGGCGAGTATTACCAATTGTGATACAAGCAAAGATGAAGTGGAAATTATTGCTGAAAAATTAGCTGCTGTAATAGAAGAGTATCATCCTACGACCGCAGCAGTATATACATTCGATGAACAAAGTAATGAATGGGTATCAGAAATAGCTTGTAATGGTTATAAATTAGAACCGCCCTTTATATTAGTTTGTGGGGAATACTATAATCTTAAATATTTAGTTAAATATAGTATCAGTGGAAATTTAAAATTATATTTTAATTATTAAACATAGGGAGTTATTATGAAAAATTATAAACATCTTTTTTACATCTTTTTTATTATTATCTAATCTAAATGCATTCCCATCACAAGATGAATTTTATCGAAAGTATTTTAAAATTGAATCAAAAGGTTTTAGTGGGCAAGTTCTATTGCCATATTCGGGGATTTTGAACATATTTCCGTTTATTTTTGTCGAACAAGGTGTAATAGCTCAAACTAATTCTGACAATCTTAACCAAAAATGGGAGATTGCGCCAATTTACCCAGGTAGTGACGAGTTTTTTATTATAAATAGAGAAACTGGATATCCACTTATGATTAATGGAAATACTATTAATTATAATTCGAGCGGAGAAACAGAAGATAGTCAGAGATTTAAATTTAAAAATATAAATGGAGATTATTTTCAAATACAAAGTGCTTCTACTGCCGGTTGTTTATATTTAGAACAACAAAGTTATTATTATATACTTAGATATAGTCCTCAAGCAAGAAATGATAATTCTTCCTATTTCAAATTATTAGATGGGGAAGATATCTACGGTTCATCTAATGTGTCATCATCAAATTTAGTATATCAACCCAATTTGTTGTTTGATATTCCTGAGCCACCTCAGTTAACCAGTTATACTTGTAGTGCACCACTTTATGTTAATGAAACAATTATTGGAGAGTCTTGGGTACCATTTTCATTGGTTGCAGATATTTCTTTTTCGCCTGTGGTGCAAGTTTCACAAACCCCATATTATAAGTTGATAAGAAAGCAAGCATGGAAAAAAATTAAAGATTATTCATATGAACCAGGAATGGGATATACAAAAACCTATAAAATGTATCAAGGTATAACTGAAGTTGAAAAACAAACTGTACAAAATACATTAGAACACAGTTGGTCAATACAAGGTAGTGCTGAGTTTTCGCTCCTAAAACCAGTTATAAAAGCTACTCTCGGAGCATCATACTCCAATAAATTAAGTACTTCAACTACTCTTGTAAATGAATATTCAGCTGTGTTTTGGAATGAAATAACCGAATCTCTTGTTTTTAATACAACTACTACGGTAAGGTTTGTTGTCTATGAATTAGTAGACCGATATTCTTTAGAACGGATGGATGGCTCAAATGCAGTTGACCCTTGGGAAATATATTATCCAGAATTTGATAAATTTAGAACATATTGTTCACAGCCGATAATGATTTCGGAGAACCCCTCTTCACATCAAGTTACCATTATCGATGATTTGCCACCATCGGCACCACAAAACTTAAGCATTGCTTGGTATAATAATCATCCAAAGCTTACATGGGATACTAACGGAGAGCTAGATATAAAAGAATATAAAATATGGAAATATGCCGCTGGTAGCAGTATGATTGTTGCAACAGTAACTCATACTGCATCCAATACAACTCATAGTTGGATAGATAATAGCGTTAGTAAACCAGGTAAATTTGATACAAGTATAGAATATTCATACAAAGTAAAAGCAATTGACAATTCTAATCAAGAATCCTTATATAGTAATCAAGTTTCAATTTCTGGCACAGGTGGAATTTGGAAAATAAATGATGAAGAGGATTCTAATACTGAAATTATCAATAAATTTGCACTTGAATCAAATTATCCCAATCCATTTAACCCAACAACGCAAATAAGCTATCAATTACCAGAAAATAGCTTTGTAAATTTGGTTGTTTATAACACAATTG
>PCUD01000145.1:2675-4496 GCA_002786785.1 Ignavibacteriales bacterium CG18_big_fil_WC_8_21_14_2_50_31_20
CACAAGAAACCAAAGCAGAAACATTGATTTTGTTTAATAAGTAAAATGAAAAAGCAAACATTGTAGGGGGTCCTAACTTTTATTAAAAAAGCCCAACTTTTACCAAAAAAAACTAGAAAAGTCCAACTTTTCAAAAAAGTTGGGCTTTTAAATTTGCACAAAAATAATCGTCAAAAACTGTAGGGGACGAATATTTTCGTCCCTTAAAATTATTTACTTTAAAAAGCTTCTTCCAAAGCAAAATAAATGCCACTTGTATTATTTCCGAAACCTAAATCCATTCTTACATTTAGTTTTTCTTTTTCATCAAAAACATATCTCAATCCAAATCCATAATTATACTTAAGTTGCACAACGTTAAACTGATTAAATTTATTTGCAACGTCACCCATCCCTAAAAAAGCTACAGCACCAATTCGGTTCCATATAATTTTTCTATATTCAACTTGCCAAGTAAAAAATACCTCATCCATATATCTTCCAAGAAAATATCCACGCATCCTTTCTGAGCCTCCAAGAGCTGGAAGCATAAAAAAAGGAATATCTCCCGAAGAAGATTCGATATAAATTTGACTTGCAATTATATTTTCATATCCTAAATTTTGGTATTTTCTAAAATCTAAAATCAATCTGTTAAATGTAAAATCGCTACCAAATTCTTTACTCATAAAAATCATTTTCAGTTTGGCATAAATGTTTTCTGTTGGGAAAAAAACATTATTACGGTAATCTAAAACCAACAAAGAACCAAAGCCAGAAATAATTCCGCTTTTTTTTCCTAAAATATTTTGATTATTTAATATTGGGTTTTCAAGTAAATTAATAATATTGCTTTTTGTAAACTCGTAAATAAATCCAAAATATAAATTCTTTATCATTCCAGTTTGTAAACTTAACTCGGTGTGAAATTTAAAAAGTCCTATTTCGTATTCTGGATTTAAAATTTCGGAAGAATTGTTTCCAATTCCATAAAACCTTGAAACCTCTTTTCGGAAATCCAGTTTTGATTCACTTCTTATTTTAGCGCTTCCTGCAAAATAGAGCGCAGGCGAAACAGAAAGCAAATATTGGTTATTTGTTGTGTAATAAGCTGAAAACACAATTTTGGAAGGCGGTAATTTTTTATTTGGACCTAAGCGATAATATGCAATTCCTCCAGCACCAAATGCAAATTGTGTTTCTGGAGTATAAAAGACCATTGGGTAGAACGAATACTCAACTTTATTTGAATCTAAATTGCTTTGAGCGATTAGCTGAGTTATTGAAACGAATATAATAAATAATAATATTTTAATTTTCACAATATCCTTTTTTAAGAATTAACTTAAAATAAGAAATAATACAACAAAACTAAATTGTATAAATCTCAAGTACGTTTGGGGGAATTCGAACTGGACGCAAATTTTCAAGATTTATAAGAGTGAAAATCCCAAATCCATCTGAAATTAATTTTTCTGTCTTTTTGCTATAAATCCAAAAATTTACTTTTACTTGTGCACCATTAAACGAATCCCATTGAGTTTTTACAATTGCAATATCACCAAGCAATAATGAGCGTTTGTAATTTATATTCATACTTGAAGCAACCCAATTGTAGCCCATTTCAACAAATTTTTCCATTGAAAGTTTGTAGCAACGCTCCATTTGATCGTAGCGGGCTGCAAGAAAGTAATCCAAATATTTTGTAAAATGAACATGGTTGTTCAAATCTATGTCGTCAGGTCTTACAATAATTTCGGTTGAAAAGACTGAGTTTTCTATTATTTTCAAAACATTTACTCCATAAAACTGTAAAAACTACATTTTGATTTATAAAAAATT
>PCUD01000145.1:4508-15746 GCA_002786785.1 Ignavibacteriales bacterium CG18_big_fil_WC_8_21_14_2_50_31_20
TAGGAACTTCCGAGGAAATCAAAATATTTAACATATTTCAAAATTTTTCGATTATACCCATTATAGCTCCAAAAATTGGAGACGCCATTATTATTTTAAAGGTCTATGAGTAGAAATTCCAAATATGACGAGCTTTTGCTTCAAGAATCCAAACGAGGAAGAAATAACTCATACATTAATTTAAGCATTATTTATTTACAAAAAATATTTGCGCTTGTTTTTGAGTTAGTGCCAATTAAAAAAGAAGCAATCAATATATCGTCAATCGTTTTATACGAAATGTGGTTTTCCCTTGAAAAAATTGAAGATTTAAATGGATTTGTTAAAACATTGGAAAGAGCTGCAATCATCAAATGTGTTAGTTTTTTATCAAAAAATAAAATTGAATTACTTAATGACAATTTGATAAATAATTTAGGTAGCGAACTAAATCTCCCAATTCTACCAATTGAAAGAGAAATTTTAAAATTAAGTTCTTTTGAACGAATTTGTGTCGTTCTAGTTGATCAAGTTAGGTTGAATATTGATTTTGTTTCAAGGCTGTACAAAGAGAAAGAGTTAAATGAAATTTTAGAGACTTTAAACAATACAAGAGAAACGCTAATTAGAAAATTTCCATCCGAGATTTATGCTAAATTCAGCGAAGAGCAATGGAATAAGATAAATTCATATTTAAAAGCTGCATTTTCTGAAGAAAAATTGGAGTTTGATGAAAACCTTATTAAACTAATTTCGGATTATGAAGCATGTTCTATTGAAATTATGCAAGATTTATTTAGACATCTTGTCCCTGACCAACAAATAATTGAAAATTTACGTACTAAAATTTACGAGGAAGACACAAAGAAAAGTAAAATTGAGAAAAACGATGAATCTTTTGTAAAGGAGAAGAAAAAGGAGAAATCAAGCAAATTACAAGATAAATCCAAAAACAAAATTGGGAAAAAGATTGTAATTTCATTTTTGATATTATTCTTTTTAGCTTCAAGTATTTGGTTTATTGCAAATATTCCTTCTGAGTGGAATATTACCGATGAAATTTCCTTGGTAACCTTAAATGGAAATAGCGCAAATAGAAAAGAATTAGTAGAGGGAGATAGAATTTCGACTACAGAGTTAAGGAAAACAGATATTAACTTTAATGAACTTACTACTGTGGAAATAGCAGAAAATTCTGAACTTATAATTGGAAAAACAACAAGTAATGAAAGCAATCTTGAATTAAGCAAAGGAGCAATAAACTTTAATTCAACAATAGATTGGAATGAAGGCTATAAACAAAGTGGTGTTGACTATAAATTGAAATTCCCAAATGCTGTAATTTCAACAAAAAAATCCAAATTTAATTTATCGCTAAACGAAAACAACGAGTTCTATTTGTCATTAGATATTGGTTGGTTAATTTTAAGTGTGAACAAATTTAATCGCAATGTTTATTTAGCAAATAATTACAATTTAAAATTCAATAATTCATATTTATTAGCTGTACCATATCATAAAAAGTCATCACTACAATTTATTGAAGCAATTGAGCAAATATCTAAAACGCCAACAGACGATAATTCGTTCACATTAATATTAAATAGTGTTGACGAACGAGATGCACTTACACTTTGGCATTTGTTAGCAATTTTGGACGTGAATAAAGTCAAATTAATTTTGGACAAATTGGATAACTTACTTTTACTTGAATTAGTAAATGAATATCATAAATCGTCATCAATTTCTAAAGAAGGAAAACATAATTTGCTGAAATACATTATTAGCGATTTGTTAATGAGAAATGATGAGTGATTATTTAGTTAAACATTAATAAAAAACGGATAAATAAAATGGGAACAAAACAATTACTTTTAATTGCACTAAGTGCTTTCTTAGTGATTATAGCCATTCACTTTGGTTTAAAAATATTTACGGTTTCATTTGCAGATCAAGTAAAAGACATGACATTAGTTAGAGTTCATGAAATTGGAATGACTGCAAATCTTTATCGCAAAAAGCCAAGCGAACAAGGTGGAGGAGACGGGTCCTATGTTGGATTTCAAGTTCAACATGCTTCTCGCTTAGCTGCTGATGATATTATTAGAAAAGCAAAATATACCGAAAGCGATGATAACATTGTTATGACACTCACTTTAAATACTCAAGGTGAAAATAAAAAGAGATTTAGAGTTTGGGCAAGATACAAACCAGATGGTTTAGACAGACTTAGAGTTTACGAACCAGATACCGAAAAATGGGTTTGGATTTTTAAAAAATAGATTTTTAAATAAACTCTATAAAAATTATAAACTGGTTTTGGAAACAAATTATTAAGCAAAAACTATACTTTCATTGAATTTGCTGTGTCAAGAAATACTTCGTAATATTCTTCAACAAATTTTTCAAGTTGAGCTTGGTTAATTAAGTCAATTTTTTCTAAAATATTTTCACCATATTCAACGCTTGAATCCCAAATAAAATTTCCAACATCAAAAATTCTTGTCATAGAATCAGCTAAATAGACAATATTTAATCCAATGTTTTTACTTTTTAGTTTAGATGGATTATGATGATAACCAACCATTTCTTCCAAATTTGAAGGTAAATTCCATTTCGAAATCATAAAATGTCCAATATCTTCGTGTGTTACACCTAAAACATCCAATTCGGCATCGTAATATTTTTTGTTACCACTTTTTGTAAGTGAGATAACCTCTTTAAACTCATTGGGGAAATAAGATGCTGTTAATTGAATACCAATATCGTGCAACATCCCACCAACAAAAGCATCACCAGCTATTTCTGGATATCCTAATTTAATAGCAATATCTTTTGAAGCAGAGCCAACAATCATGGAATGCAACCAAAAATCCATAAAATCAAACCCATCAATTTCAACCGATTTGGCAACTTGAGCCAAAGAAAGGGCGGTTACAATATTTGAAATTTCCCTCATTCCAAGCAGCATTATTGCAAATTCCAACGAAGCAACTTTGCGAGGCAAACCATATAATGGTGAATTAGCAACAGCTAAAATTTTAGTTGTTAAACCTTGATCTTTCCCAATTATTCCAGTTAACTGAACAATATTGCTATTATGATCGCGAAGCATCTGATTTACTTCTGAAACAACTTTTGGTATAGTAGGTAAATTTTTAAAATTCTTAAAATTATCTATTGTTTTTTTTCCTAAATCACTTAAATGCTCAATCATGTTTTGCCTTCAAAAAAAAGGTTAAAATTATAAAAATCTGTACAATAACAATTTTTAAATCAGTTTTTAAAATTGGGACATTGTTGAAAACATTGAACCAAAAAAGAAAATGACAATTATGATGTATAAAACAAATATTGCAATGCCAATTAAAATTAATATTTTCTGAATATTAAAAAACTTTCCTTGCAATTCAAATCCACGACGAAGCGCGTCAACGTTATTTGAACTACGAAATGTATTTAATTCATCCGCTGCTTCCCGCAAACGCAAACCTGAAATAAGCATAGGAATTCCAATAATTGCTCCAACAATTGTAAGAGAAGTTAAAACACCATAAATAATTTGAAACATCCCCATAAATTTCATATCCGAAGTCATTCTGTTAAATTTAAATCCAAAAACTCCCAGGGGTTTTGTCTCTTCATTTAATTCCACCGAATTAAGGTCATTTAAATCTTCCATGTTTTCTCCAATTAATTGTAATTATAAAATCAATATTTCTAATTAACCATTTTTTTTCCTAACCAATGGTCAATTGTTATTTTCATAAAATTAATATTAATAGGTTTTGCAATATAATCATCCATTCCAGCGGCAAGGCATTTTTCTCTATCTTTCATGCTTGAATGCGCAGTAACGGCAATTATTGGAATTTTTGATATAGGTTTTTCTAAATCTCTAATCCTTCTTGTAGCCTCCAATCCATCTATTCCAGCCATTTCAACATCCATTAAAACTAAATTAAAGCCACTTGTTTTAACAGCTTCAACAGCATCGTAACCATTAGAAACCGCACTAACGTTATAACCATTTTCTTTTAATAGTTTTAATTCAACCTTTTGACTTATTGGATTGTCTTCAACCAAAAGGATCCGTTTAATATTGGGGTCTAACTTTTCTGTAAAATTGGATGAGTCTATAAAATCACCAACAATAAAATTTGAAGCTTTAGATTTATCAGATAAATCTGTTTTTTCTTGATTAACAAGATTATTGATTTTGCCATCTTTTGTAGAAATCTTTTCAAATTCATTTGAACGTTCGTCTTTTTGTACGGATTTATGAACTCCCCTATTTAAATCAGAGCTTGAAGACTTCATTAAAGTTGTAAATTCAACAATTGTTCCAACCCCTTCTTTGCTTCTTATAACTATTTCACCATTCATTAATTGCACAAGTTCTTTGCTAATCATTAATCCAAGTCCGCTACCATCTTGTTTATTCCATTTTTTGGTTTTCACTTGAGTGTAAGGTTGGAAAAGAGATGAAAGTTTATCTTTTGGAATGCCAATTCCTGTGTCTTTAACAGATGTCTTAATTAATATTTTTGTTTCAAATTCTTTTTCAATATCAATAGAAATATCAATACTTCCAGACTCGGTGTATTTTACAGAGTTCGTTAAAACATTCATTAAAACTTGTCTGTACCTTAACGAATCACCAATTACTTTACTCTTTAATCGTTCATCAATATTTGTGGAAATCTTTAAATTATTTTTCCCTCCAGGCGGCAATGCAATTGATTTTGCTTTTTCAACTTCTTCAACTAAACTAAATTCAGCAACATCTAATTCCATTTTTCCAGCTTCAATTTTAGAAATATCTAAGATGTTATTAATCATCTCTAAAAGTGAGTCAGCAGAAATTCTTGCATTGTGGGCAAAATCTTGTAATTCTTCTTCGCTTTCAAAAAGGTGTTGTTCAATAAGTGTTAAAAATCCAACAATAGAATTTATTGGTGTTTTAATTTCGTGAGTCATATTGGCAAGAATTTGACTTTTTACATCTTTTGTATAATTGGCTTTATTAACGCGGGAAGCTGAAGATTTTTCTTTTTCTCTTAGGTGTTCTAATTCTTCAAGAATTTCTTTTAAATTATTATTTTCTTTTTGAGTAATTATTCCTTCAAAATATTTAGGGTTGCCCAGTTCATCTTTTACACTTTTTAAAGAAAATTCAGCATCAATTTTATTTCCATTTTTTTGCATTAAATCGACTAAATAGTTTTCCAATTTATCTTTTTTGTTAAGTTCTTCAATAACAATTTGCCATTTATCTTTGTCAACAAACAAATCATTGATACAAATTTCTTGAAATTCAGATCTAGTGGAATATGAAAGCATTTTTGCAAAAGCTTGATTTGTGTATAAAAGCTTCCCATTTATATTAAATCTAACAAAAGGGAAGGATGAAAAATCGATAAAATCTTTGAGGGAATTAGAATCGATTGATTCAAAATTGTTTTCAACTATATTTTTATTTCGTTTGAAAAAACTCATACTAAAATTTATATAATATTATTAAAATAACACATTATAAAACAAACAATTACATATTCTGAAAATTTAACAAAAAAAACGAATCTGCCAATTTTATAAAACGGTTTTTAATTATGTTAAAATATTCCACTAAATAATCTATTAATGTATTTTATTTATCTATTACATATAAAATAATGAATATCGAGTACAATTTTTTATTATATTCTTTAATAAAAATTAATATCTTATAAAGAATTGCATAATTAAGATATTATCGAAAAAAAGTATAACATAATTTAATTAAACAAATGTACGATTTTCTATATAACATTGATTTATCAATATTCAATTTTCTTAACCAGACAATTTCAAATTCGTTATTTGATAAATTTTTTCCATTTATAACTGATGTAAAAAATTGGTATATCGCGTTTATTGTTCTCTGGCTTATTGCAATTTTTAAGGGTGGAAGACTTGGTAAAATTTCTGCAGTTGGAGTAATTGTTTTAATTGTAATTTCTGACCAACTGAGCAGTCATTTATTGAAACCCTTTTTTGAGCGAATAAGACCATGTAATGTTGTCGAAAATGTGCATTTATTAGTTAGTTGTACTAAATCGTATTCAATGCCTTCATCACATGCAGTAAATAATTTTTCAGTTGCTGTTTTCTTTAGTAAGTTGTTTCCTAAGTTTAAGATTGCTTTATTTACTGTTGCTGTGTTGGTTTCATTATCCCGACCAATTGTTGGAGTTCACTATTTTTCGGATATTTTTGTAGGTGCTATTATTGGCTCAATTATTGGTTATCTTTTATCGTTAGTAGCAATTAAAATTGATAACAAAATTCAGAATAAATTAATAAAATAAAATCTATACTATATGAATACTAAACTTGATATTGCAAAAAATTGGCTGCCCCGCTATACTGGAACACAAATTGATGAATTTGGGGATTATTTATTAATTACAAATTTTAATAATTACGTTACAAAATTTGCCGAAAGATTTAATTGCAACATTCAAGGCGAAGGAAAACCAATGCAAACCGCAACAAATAGTAAAGGACTTTCTATTGTGAATTTTGGAATTGGTTCGGCAAATGCTGCTACTATTATGGATTTGCTAATTGCCCGTGAACCAAAAGGAGTCCTTTTTTTGGGAAAATGTGGCGGATTAAAAAAGGAAACTGAGTTGGGGCATTTTATTTTGCCTACAGCTGCAATTAGAGGTGATGGTACAAGTACAGATTATATGCCAGCAGAAGTTCCAGCACTTCCTTCATTTAAGCTGCATAAATTTGTTTCATCCAAAATTTTAGCAAACGAAATGGAATACAGAACAGGGGTTATTTACACTACAAACCGCCGTCTCTGGGAGTATGACGAAAGCTTTAAGGCTTATCTTAGACGAATTGGTGCAATTGGAATTGATATGGAAACAGCAACCATTTTTATAGTTGGATATGCTAATCACATTGCCCGTGGAGCTTTACTTTTAGTTTCTGATTTACCAATGGTTCCAGAAGGCGTTAAAACAGAGGAATCGGATAAATCAGTTACAAGTAAATTTGTAGATTTACATCTTGAAATAGGAATTGAGGCTATGACCGATTTAGGAACAAAAGGCGAAAAAATTAAACATTTTACTTTTGAATAAATAATAGGATTTATTATGAAAAATGAAAGAAACATATTAACTCTAATTTTTATACTTTTTTTAACAAGCATTTCCTTTAGCCAAGTTACTGAGGAAGAGGCGAAAAAAAGCACGGAATTATTTTTTTCGCTCTGTAAGAAAAACGATTTTCCAAATGCTGCCAAATTACTCGCATATTATGGATCTGATAAATTAAGATTGTATACGGATTTTTATAATCCAAATAACCCAGACGAATTAAAAGAAATTAAACGAATTTGCAAAAAAGTTACAGCAACTTTACTTATTAGTGATTCATTTAGTTTTGGCGAGTTTAAAGATAAAATTGTTAATGGAGTTAAACTCAAAAGTCTTGACATTCAATTTTTGAGTGGAAGCCAAAAAATAAAAAGGAAAATATTTTTTCTTCAAATTGACAAAAAATCTGCCATTTTTGATTACAACTAAAATTGTTTTTGGCAGGTAATTTTTACCGACAAATGATTTTTTTGATTTGTCCTTTTTACAATATTAATTTGAAAATTGAGCAAGGTAATCTATACCACTTTGTATAATTTCCCATTGCTCGGTTTTCTTGTCCTCTGAAATTAACCCTTCTGATATCATTTTTTCTTTTTCTCTGCTTATCATTTCAATCCAAAGTTTACCAAATCCATTCGCGCCTTTTCCTTTGTCGGCTGGTTTAAATTTATTCTTCATATCTTTCTCAATAAAAACAGCTATATCCGAAAGTTTTGCGTTACCGCCAAGATAAATAAGTGATTTTAATATTGGAATTCTATAGGCTTCCTTTGGAGTAAAATCCATTTCAGATAAATCAAGATTGCTTAAATTGTCATTTTCTGAAATATTTAGGTCTGTTATTTCGGGATCAATAAATCTTCCATCCCTTAATATGGTTAAAAAGTCGTTGTGGCAATCATCCATTTTCTTAAACTCCGCTTCGAGAGGTAATATTTGGTTAATAATTTTTTGTGCCATTAATATTGAGCCACTTAAAATTTCTTCAGAACTCTTTTGTTTAAGTGATTTTATATAATTATTTATTTTACTATTAAAAGAGACAATTAGTTTTTCCAGTTCCAGTCTGTCTATTGAAATGTTGTTTGAATTCACCATTTTATTCCTCAAATTTTTTAAATTATTGTTGAAGCTATATTTAAATCAAATGTTATGCCGAAAAATTTTTGTGCTTATTGTTAGCCTCTACTTCGTAAAAAGTAAATAGTTTTACTTATTTTAAACTCATAGTTTTCAAAAAATTGGAATTGAAATGAAAAATGTAATTGTGTTTGCTTTGTTGCTATTTATAACGTCTTGTTCAGAAAATGTTGGTCCTAGCTCAAACAAAAATTATTCGGATGAAATTTTTCAATATTCATCTAAAAATGCTTTAATTAATCATGATTATGTTGGCAATTTAACTGTTGCCGAAATTAAGAAAAATGGCAATTTTGGTGTGGGAACTTTTAATATGGTTGATGGCGAAATGGTTATTTCCGAAAATAATGTTTATCAAGTTTTGCCAAGTGGCGAAGTAAACAACATGTCGGCTGATGTAAAATCCCCTTTTGTTGTTACAAAATTCTTTGAAGCTGACACTACGTTTGCCATTTCTGACGTTTCGTTGGATTCATTAAAAACGATGTTAAATCCAATTTTACACAATTTAGCAACTCCATTTGCAATTAGAATTGCTGGAAAATATAAAACATTAAAATCGCGCAGCGTTGATAAAGCAGCAAATGAATCTGTTTCGCTTGAAGAAATAATTGCGAATCAAACAATATTTGATTTTACAAATGTTGAAGGAAAACTTATTGGCTTTTGGTTTCCAGAATATTTTGATGGAGTAAATTTTGCCGAATATCATTTACACGCTTTGTTAAATAATTTTTCTGGTGGGGGACATATTCTTGATTGCCATTTTGATGGTGCTGTCGTTGAAATAGATTTTGCTTCTGGTGTAATTGTAGAGTTGTAAATTTGAACACATAATAAAATTTTAGTTATCGTTAAATGGATAAGTTCAAAATCATAAAGGATAAACAATACTATAAATTTTGTTCATATGGTTTTTTAAAAAATCTTAGATTTTTTGAACCATTTTTGTTGTTGTTTTTTTATAGCAAAGGTATTTCTTTTTTGCAGATAGGAATTCTCTACGCAATTCGCGAAATAGCAATAAATATTTTCGAAATTCCTTCTGGAATTATTGCTGACGCACTTGGCAGAAGAAAAACTTTAGCTTCTTCTTTTCTTGTTTATATAATCGCATTTATTCTTTTTTACTTGTATTCAAGTTTTTTACTTTTTGCTTTTGCAATGCTTTTTTACGCTCTCGGCGATGCAATTCGTTCGGGAATTAACAAAGCGATGATTGTCGATTATCTTAAACGCACAGAACAAATTGGGCAAAAAGTAAAGTATTATGGGCATACACGTTCTTGGTCGCAATTAGGAAGCGCACTTTCTTCTCTTGCTGGTGGAATTCTGTATTTCTTTAACGAAAACCTAAATGCAATATTCCTTTTTTCAATAATTCCATATTTAGTTGATTTCGTAAATGTGCTTTCTTATCCAAAATATTTGGACGAATATGAGCGTAAACATATATCAGCAAAGGATAATATTAAGTTTATCACTAATTCTTTTATTCAAGCATTCAGGAAAAAAGAGCTTCTTCATTCGCTAATAAATTCTTCAATCTACTCGGGATATTACAAAGCAATGAAGGATTTTATACAACCATTTTTAAAATCGTTAGCTATCGCAATTCCTATATTTTTGTATTTATCAAACGAAGAAAAGATTGGAATATTTTTAGGTTTAACCTATTTCATAATATTTTTAACAAATTCAATTTTATCACGATATTCGTCCAAAATTGAAAGTCTTTTCAACTCACAAGCTGCGTTTCTTAATATTAGCTTGTTAGTTGGTGTTTTTATTGGGCTAATGAGTGGAATCTTAATGGAGTATTATAATTCCTTTTTTGCTGTGATTTTATTTGTAATTGTACTTTCAATTGAAAATAGTCGCAAACCATCTGGAGTTGCAAATATTACTGATAATTGTGACGATAATATTCATGCTGGAATTCTTTCTGTGCAATCGCAATTAGCTTCTGTATTTGCAGCCTCAATTATGTTGTTAATCGGATTTTTTGCCGATCTTTATAGTGTTGGAGCGGGGATTATTTTAAGTAGTTTAGTTATATTATTGTTTTATCCTTTAATGAAAGTAAAACAATTAGACTAGTTTTGCTTATGCGTTTGGTTTTAAAGTAATATTTTATTTATATTCATAAATAAATCAACTATTTTTTAACTTCTATTTTGCTCGTTTTATAAACAATGGAGTAGGTTTTGAAAAAAATAATTCTTTTCACTTTAATATTCACATCAATAATATTTGGACAAACCGCAACAGAAATAGTAAAAAAGTCAAACGACAATCAAATGGGGAAAACTTCGCAAGGTGCAAGTAAAATGACAATAATTCGTCCAGATTGGACACGCGAAGTTGAAATGAAATCGTGGTCAAAAGGAATGGATTATTATTTAATTTACATCACTTCTCCAGCTCGAGATATGGGGCAAGTTTTTCTAAAACGTAAAATGGAACTCTGGAACTGGATGCCTTCAATTGGAAGAATGATTAAACTTCCATCTTCAATGATGATGCAGTCTTGGATGGGTTCTGATTTTACAAATGACGATTTATTAAAGCAAACTTCACTTGTTGAAGATTATGAGCACAGTATAATTGGTGAAGAAAATGTTGACAATTATCCAACTTGGAAAATTGAGTTTATTCCAAAACCAGATGCTGCGGTAGTTTGGGGTAAAATTATTATGTGGATTACAAAAGAACATTATTTGCAAGTTAAGGTTGAGTATTTTGACGAAACTTTCGAATTAATTAACACAATGACTGCGAGTAACATAAAAAATGTTGGCGATAGATTGCTTCCAACAAAATTGGAAATTATTCCAGCCGATAAACCAGGAAACAAAACCGTGTTTGAATATTCGAAAATTGTCTTTGATAAACCAATTAGTGACGCGTTTTTTTCACAACAAAATATGAAAAAAGTGAAGTAGGAAAAAGCAAATTG
>PCUD01000145.1:15759-16523 GCA_002786785.1 Ignavibacteriales bacterium CG18_big_fil_WC_8_21_14_2_50_31_20
TGGCGGAATATTTGGAGAAACAAACGCAGAACTTTGTTAACAATGACTTCCATTATACTTGCAATTTGTATGGCGCTTTTTACTCGCTCAATGCAAATTGGTAGTTACGAAAATATGATTAGCAATGCTGTGAAACTATCAACGGGCTACTTCCAAATTCAAGGAAACGGATATTGGGAAAATAAATCAATTGACAAGACTTTTGTAAATGAAGCAGAGTTACTTAATAAAGTTAAAAGCAACCAAAATATTGAATTGGTTATTCCAAGACTGGAATCATTTGCGCTGGCTTCTTCTGGAAAGCACACAAAAGGGACAATAATAATTGCAACGCAACCTGAAATTGAGGATGAATTAAATAAGCTTTCTCAAAAAGTTATAGATGGCGAATATTTAACTGAAAATGACAATCAAATATTGGTGGTTGAAAAATTAGCAGAATACTTGCAAGTTAATGTTGGCGATACTTTAGTCCTTTTGGGACAAGGTTATCACGGCGTTACGGCGGCGGCAAAGCACAGAATAAAAGGAATTATCAAATTTCCAATTCCACAATTGAACAATCAGTTGATTTATCTTTCGCTAAAATCGGGACAAGAATTTTTCTCGGCATATAATCGCGTTACAACATATTCGGTTATGCTCAAAAATCCAGATGACTTAGACGAAACAATTACTCAAATTAAGGCAAGTCTTTCGGAAGAATATGCAATTATGGATTGGATGGAATTAAATTTAGAAATGGTGCAAGCAATTAAATCTGA
>PCUD01000145.1:16564-18447 GCA_002786785.1 Ignavibacteriales bacterium CG18_big_fil_WC_8_21_14_2_50_31_20
ATAATGATGATGACAATGGAGCGAAGAAAAGAATTTGCGGTTATGGTTGCTGTTGGAATGCAAAAAGGCAAATTGTTTTTAGTCGTTTTTTTTGAAACTGTAATGATTGGATTTGTGGCGGTAATTGTCTCTTTAATTATATCTTATCCAATTTTGTTATACTATTTTTATAACCCAATTCCACTAACTGGAGAGCTTGCGGAAGCTATGGAAATGTTTGGAGCCGAGCCGGTTATGCCATTTTCATTGGAGGCTGGTATTTTTATAAATCAAACAATTGCTGTAATTGTATTGGCACTTGTGGCTTCTATTTATCCTTTAACAAAAATTTTACGATTTAATGTTTTGCAAGCAATGAGGAGTTAAAAGAATAATATGATATTTTCAATAGCTTGGAAGAATGTTTGGCGAAATAAATTGCGAAGTTCAATTGTTATTGCATCAATGGTTATTGGTCTAATTGGAGGAATATTTTATTTGGCTTTTGCTAAAGGAATGGCGCAACAACAAGTAAATTCCGCAATTCACTCAGAAATATCCAACATACAAATCCATAATCCAGAGTTTTTAATCAATAATGAAATAAGTTTTACAATTGAAAATGTTGGTGAAAAAATTAAAAGGATTAAAACTATAAATGGAGTAAAAGAAGCGGTTTCCAGAATTACATCTGCAGCTATGGCAAGCTCGGCAATTACTGGAACTGGAATTTTTGTGAATGGAATTGATTATAAAGAGGAAGAGAAAGTAACAAACATAAGCACTTTGTTAGTAAACGGAACATATTTTGACGTTAAATATAAAAATCCAATAGTTGTTGGTGAAAAATTAGCCGAAAAGCTAAAGGTGAAAATTGGATCAAAAATTGTAATTACAATCCAAAATATTAATGGCGAAATAGCATATTCGGCATTTAGAATTGCTGGAATTTATAAAACGCATAATAGTAATTTTGATTTGATGAATGTTTTTGTAACACAGCAAGATTTAACAAATATAATTGGAATAAACCCAAACTCCGCAACCGAAATAGCAGTATTGTTAAATCATAATCAGTTAACAAAAAGTGTTTCAGAAGAAATTAAAAAAATGTTTAATTCAGAAATATCGCAAAAAATTCTTGTTGTTCGCACTTGGGAAGAGATTTCACCAGTTCTAAAAATGCTGAATGAAATGACAATTCAATATTCAATGATTTTTGTTATTATAATTCTTGTTGCTTTAAGTTTTGGAATTATAAATACTATGCTAATGGCAATTATGGAAAGAGTTAGAGAAATAGGAATGCTAATGGCAATTGGGATGAGCAAAGTAAAAGTATTTTTTATGATAACTTTGGAAACAGTATTTCTTTCAATTACTGGAGGAGTGTTGGGGCTTTCCATTAGTTGGATTTTGGTTGAAATTATGGGCATTTCTGGAATTGATTTATCCTCAATCGCCGATGGATTAAATTCAATGGGTTATAGCTCGTATGTTTATCCCGAATTAGATTTAATTTATTATGGCTTAATTGGATTATTAGTCGTGGTTACAGCAATATTTGCGTCAATAATGCCAGCTAGAAAGGCATTAAAATTTAATCCCGCACAAGCCGTAAGACACGATGCATAAAAAAATGGACTACTGGAATGTTGGAAAAATGGAATGTTGGAAATAGGAATATTGGAATGATGAAAATGGAAAGGAAATATGGAATAGCAGAAGTAGTTTTCACATTTCACGTCTCACATTTTTTAAATCAAAGTATATTTGATAGATAAATAGATATAAAAATTGGGAAAAATTATGAGTATAATAAGCACAAATGGACTAGTAAAAATTTATGACGAAAAAACGTTTCCAATTTATGCTACAAATGATATTTCATTAAGTTTTGAAAA
>PCUD01000145.1:18503-21401 GCA_002786785.1 Ignavibacteriales bacterium CG18_big_fil_WC_8_21_14_2_50_31_20
TAATTGATTTTAGATTACACAATATTGGTTTCGTATTTCAAGCTTATAATTTAATTCCCGTTTTATCAGCAAAAGAAAATGTTGAATTTATAATGCATTTGCAAAATTACAGCAAATCCGAACGAAACAATCGGGTTGAAGAACTTTTACTTTCGGTTGGATTAAAAGATAAGATGAATAAACGTCCAAGCGAACTTTCTGGCGGTGAACAGCAAAGAGTTGCAGTCGCGCGCGCGTTAGCTTCTAAGCCAAAATTTATTTTAGCTGATGAACCAACCGCAAATTTGGATAGTAAATCAACAAGCGATTTATTAGATATTATGCAGTCGTTAAATGAAAAGGAAAACATGACATTTATCTTTTCCACTCACGATTCGCGTGTGATGGAAAGAGCACGAAGATTGGTTTCGTTAGATGACGGCAAAGTTGTTAATGACGAGAAAATTGGATGAAAAATTTGAAAATAAATAATGTAAAATATCTTGTAATCTCGCTTGTTTTTATATTTTGTGGTAGTAATTCAATTGCCCAATCCAGTTTTGAATATAAAGGATACGTCAGCAATCTTGAATCAGCGTGGTTGCAAAAGAACATTGATATAATGCTAATTTCTGGAACCTTCCAAAATCGATTTGATTTTTTTGTTTATCCAATAGAAAATACAACTGTAAACGTTGGACTTCGAAATATTTTGGAATATGGTAACATTGTTTTGGTTACGCCTGGCTATGGAAATATGGCTACAACAGATAATGGATATTTAAACTTAACGCAAAGTTGGCGTTCAAAAAGTAATTATGTTATTTATTCTCAATTGGATAGGCTGAACTTATTTTTTGCAAATGATGCTTTTGAGTTTCAAGTTGGGCGACAACGTGTAAATTGGGGCGTAAATTTGGTTTGGACTCCAAACGACATTTTCAATTCAACTTCCTTCCTAAATTTTGATTACGAAGAAAAACAAGGCAGTGATGCAATTAGAGGTCAATACTATTTTGATTATTCAACATCAATTGAATTTGTTTATAAACTTGATAAAAATGAACAAGTAACTTCGGCACTGATGTTCCGCACAAATAAATGGAATTACGATTTGCAAGCATTTGTTGGCATGATGGAAACAGATTATGTTTTCGGAGCTGGTTGGGCTGGAGATATTCTGTCGTCAAATTTTAGTGGTGAAGTAACATATTTTAGAAATAAGGAAAATTTTAACGATACAACAGGTCAACTTGTAGCTTCAATGGGTTGGACGTATACTTTTGCTTCCGATTTTTATGTTCATGGCGAATTTCTATATAACAGTTTGGGCACTACTAATTCGTATGGCGGAATTACAAACATAAATTCGGGGGAATATAATGCAAAAATGTTATCCACTGCAAAATATTCTGTGTTTGGACAAATTGCTTACCAATTAAATCCATTAGTTCGTATTGATGTAAGCTCAATAATAAACACTAACGACAAATCATTCTACATTGGTCCGTTTGCAAGTTTCTCTATTTCTCAAAATACCGATTTGCTTTTTGCTGGACAGTTTTTCTTTGGTGATAATTTTACTGAATGGGGCGATTTGGGAGACTTCTATTTTCTAAAAATTAAATGGAGTTTCTAATAGTGTTGGATGTTGAAAAACAGCAGTCATGCTGACAAATGTCTGCATCTTCGAAGTGTAATAGATGCATGCTAAAAACATGCCGGAATGACAAAAGGGAAAACTTGTTGGAAAGGCGAAAACAGCAGTCATGCTGACGAATGTCAGTATCTTCGAAAGATAATAGATTCCGGCTAAAAACATGCCGGAATGATAAAAAGGAAATAAGTTTTTTATTAAATTTTACTTTTTAAAGACAATCGTTCCTGGATTTATTCCAACATCAAATCTTTCTTGCTCGTTTCCACTTAAATCAAAAATTGCAATTTCGCCATTTTGTGAAAAGTCCTTTGGATTTCCCAAATAAAGCATTTCGGCATCTTTATCATAACCAACTGAGTAAATGGAGTAGGAAATATTATTGACAGTAGCTGCAGATATTAATGTTGGATTAACAATTGACATATCCTTTCCCGAAATGTGAACAATTCCATTTCCGTTTATTACAAATAACTCTTCGCCATCATTAAAAGCAAATCTTCCTGGATTTTCCTCAATTTGTAGAGTATCTATAATATTCATCGATTTTGCGTCAATTTTAGTTAACATTCCCATTCCATCACCTCCAAAATAACTGTAAGTACCAGTTGAAATAGAATAAACTATATTTCCTATGCTACAAATGTTTATTGGGTTTTCTTTGACAAGAATATTTTTCACAATTTTAAAAGCAGTTTCATCAACAACAGTAATTGAGTTACCAGAACCCCATCCAGATATAGCGATAAACAACTTACCATCAGCAGATGTAATGCCTTCGGGTTTGAATCCAAGATTTAATGTATCAATTATTGAAAGCGAATTAATATCAAATTTAACAAGAGCACTGTTGGAAGTTGTTGCGTATCCCATATTTTCAGAAATGACGATGTTTCGTGGTCCACCAAAATCAGTAAAGTCAATTTCTCCAATAGACTTAAAATCATTTATTGTCACAACTTCAATTTTATTTGAGCCAGTAACAGCAATAAAACCCTTTTCATCCACAATCACTAAATCATTTCCTGTATCGCCTAGACTTTTCAAATCGTTAACTGTATAATAAACATCACTTTGAGCAGTTTTATCTTCGATTGAATATGTTGTAATAGAAGAATTCCCAGCTTGAAATCCTCCTTCATTAACAACAATTACTGCTTTGTTTAACTCTCTTATTGGTTGTGGTTCAGTTGTGCTTTCACATCCCCAAAAGAGAAAAGTTGTTGTTATAAATAATAATAATAGTTTTTTCATTGAATCCT
>PCUD01000145.1:21413-21685 GCA_002786785.1 Ignavibacteriales bacterium CG18_big_fil_WC_8_21_14_2_50_31_20
ATTCTTCATCCAAAATGTTGTAAGTATTTAGTGAAAAAATATTTTCTGTAGCAGAAATATTGAATTTATAAGAAAGTGATAAATCAAGTATAAAATATGGTGCAAGACTATTTCGTTCAGTATTGTCGGGAGTAAAATAGCGTTTACCAACAAATGATGAATTGATTGAAAATCTAAAATCTAAAATATTTAACTGACTATTGAAGTTTAATCTGTGTTTTGGAGTGTAAATTATTTGCTTATTATAAGTTTTATCATCCACAGAAATTGCA
>PCUD01000145.1:21717-31744 GCA_002786785.1 Ignavibacteriales bacterium CG18_big_fil_WC_8_21_14_2_50_31_20
CATCTGATTTAATTTTACTTATATTTCTTGGAATTTGAATTGCTAAAATTGTAGGTGCCCAAATAATTCTATTTTTTCCTTCAATGAAAAAATAAGTAAGACTTAGTTTCTCTTTTCCCAAAACATTAAAAATTAAATTCATTCCAGCATTAAAGGATTTATACTCTTCCCCTTTTAATTTACTGTTACCAAAGAAACCTGAATAATATTTTTCATTAAAAGTTGGATGACGGTAATTGTTGGAAAATGAAAACACAAATTCCGAATTAGTAAATAATAGTGGAATTAACGAAAATCCGAGTCGGTATGACAAATAATCATATTCCGATTTTTCGAAAATGTTATCACTAATTATCTGATAATTGAGTCCGCCAAAAAAGTTAAATTCACCCAAATACATTCCATCAGTTTTATAATTTGTTGAAACATAAATATTTTGGTCAATTCTATCGCCACTATTTGAGCTGAAAATTCCAGAAATATAAGTCGAAAGACTATCCACATTTGAAAAGGAATAGTTATATCCGAATGAAAAGTCAATATTTTTGTGGTTATAAACAATTTTGTTGGAAAATGACAAATCATTAAAAGTTGAGCTTTGGCTATCTCTATCAAGTAATAGTTGATTTTTAGTATCAGTCATTTTCAAGTACTGATTATGAAGGCTAATTGTGGAAGAAAACAACAAATTTTTGGAAAATGAATAATCGATATTTCCAATACTGAGTATTGAATTTGTAAGATTACTTGCCTTGCTCGAAGCTGTGTTATTTGTAACCACAAATCCAGGCAAGCCATTTAGCAAATGCGAATAGTGTGTGTAAAATTTAAGAACAAGATTATTTTCGCTCCATTTTATATCGCTATTTGCAAACGTTTTGGAATAATTGGCATTTTTGCGAACAAACTCATCACCTTCAAAAATAAAATTAAATTCGTTTTGTGAGTAAGAGCGACTAAAATTGCTTCCAAAAGAGAAGCCATTTTTTGCAAAGTTTATGGATGTGAAATATTTTTGCGTACTTAAACTATTAAACATTCCACCCAAAATAATTGAATTTTGATTGTTATTATTTCCAGAATACAATTTAAGAGTGCCACCAGATGAGAAATTACTCTCAATTGAATTATTTTTGATATATTCTATTTTATCAATTGCAAAAGCCTCAAATGAAGAAAAATCAAAAGTGCCAGTTCGTAAATCATTTACTTTTGCCTCGTTAAAAAGTACAATTGTGTTTTCGCTGCTCATTCCGCGCGATGAAATTGTTTTTGTGCTCGCCTCGCCGCCGTAATCACGCACCAAAAGAGAAGTCTTGCTTTTTATAATTTCAGTGGCAGAGCTAAATGTGTTTTTTTCGAATTCATTTAACTTAATAATTTCTGAAATAGAGCCATTTTCAGTTTCTTTTTGTGAAGTTATAAGAACTTGTTCCGTTTGAAGTGACTTTTTAACTAACTGAACAGAATTCAAAAATTTTAATTTGGAAAGTGATAATTTTTGTGTTTCATATTTCAAATGCTGAAATACAATAGTATCGTTTTCGGAAAATAAATCAATTTCAAAACGTCCTTCATTGTTACTAAAAATCTTAATAGATTCCGAAAAAATTATAACATTTGCAATCGATTCATTGGTTTCAGAATCAACGACAAATTTATGAGTCTGTGAAAATAGCAGACTTGAATATAGAAATACTATAAAAACTAACTTTTGTACCAATTTTAAACTCATATAATTAAAAAATGAGTCCTTCAAAAGGTCAATCTTATCAAATGTTATTTGTGAGCAGTTTTAAACTACTTATTGAAATAATCTAACCTCTCCCACGGAGGTTGACGAAATTGATTTTTCATGGCAGGTTTCCTGACTCTGAACTTCGGTTTAGCACCTTCCCATTTCAAAATGATGAAACAGTGGTATTTGCTAATGAAATATTGTTCATTACAGTTGCGGGGCAGTATCGGAATTTAACCGATTTCCCTTTTAACCAATAATTGGCACCGTGAATAGTTTGAAAGAACTATGCAAACTTAAGGAAGAAAATTTTTGAAAACAATAAATTTGTTGCAAGCATTTACAAATTTGTATGACTCATACTTTGTATTTTGCCCTATTGTTTTCAATAAACTACTATGGAATGCAATCCGATAGTTATGGTTACAAATAAAATTCGTTCTAAAAGACCAAACTACAACCTACAAAAATCAAATAATATCCAAATTTCAATTTCTAATATCCAAACTTTTTATGCATGATTCGTTCAAATATTCTGAGTTTGGGTTTTGGTTATTCGTTTTTGATATTTGTTTGAAATTTATCTTTTGTCGTCAGATATTTATTATGACATTTTTAGAAGATAAAGTAAAATGCAATTAAGTGCATAGTTTTAACTCCGACTGAGACCAATAAATTGAGGATTTTATAATTGATTTCACATATTATAAATAATAAACAACCATATATTCATCGACAGTTTATTTTTAATCTAAACTTTTAAACTAAATGTTCGAGAATATAACCAAATAAAAAAAATAGTACAGATATAGTCAAAATTGAAAAAACATTACAGATGAAAAAATCATTATAGATAAAGTATAAATACCCATTATAGATAACTAAAAGTCAAGTAGTTCTTCGTTTTCTGTTCAAATATTTCAGGCAAGTTAATCATTAAGAGGCAATATAAACAGTTGCATATAGATAATTATAATTATCTTAAAATCACTGTAAAATAGTGCGCAAAAAAAATAAATATTAAATTTTAATTGTTGGGGGCTTATTATATAATAGTAGGAGTTCAAAATGAAATTTATTAACAACATCAACATATTTAGCAAAATAGTCGCATTTTCTTTGCTAATTTTAATCCTTTTTATAAGCTCTGTTTACTTTAAAATAGTACCTGAGTTCAGCAAACTTGTGTATTCAGAAAGGGAGCTAGGTATAAAGGAAAACGTAGAAATAGCTTATTCATTTATTGAAGCCCAGTATCAGAAGGTTCAAAATGAGGAAATTTCTGAAGCCGATGCTAAAAAGGCTGCTCTGGATGCAATTAAAGAACTTCGTTTTGACGATGGGGGTGGGTATTTTTGGATTAATGATTATCAACCTAAAATGGTAATGCACTCAATTCAATCAGAATTAGATGGTACAGATCTTTCGTATAACGCAGATCCAAATGGAAAGAAATTATTTGTTGAAATGGTAAATGTTGTTAAAAAAAGTGGTGAAGGTTATGTTAATTATCAGTGGTCGAAAGTTGGCTCTAAAGTTCCAGTAAATAAAATTTCGTTCGTAAAAGGATTCCAATCTTGGGGCTGGATTATTGGTACAGGAGTTTATGTAGATAATATTGATGAAGTACTTTCAAAAATTCATGCTACCATATTATGGATACTATTAGCCTTATTGCTAGCCACAATAATAATTACATACTTTTTAGCAAAAAACCTAGCAAATCCAATCAAAAAACTACAAGAGACAAGCAATAAAGTAGCAGAAGGAAATGTTGACGTTTCAATATCAGAAGATAGAGGTGATGAATTAGGAGCATTGGCAAAATCCTTCAATAAAATGACTTATAATATAAAAGAACTGCTTAGCGAAGTTGAGCAAAAAGGAATAATAGCAGAGCAAGCAGCTCGTGAAGCACAAGAAGCTCAAAAACAATCACAAGAACAAGAAGAATATCTTGCAAGAAATGTAAAAGTATTATTGGGTGAAATGGGGAAATTTGCTCAAGGTGATTTGAGAGTAAATGTAACTTCAGAAAAAGCGGAAGATGATATATCAAAATTATTTGATGGTTTTAACTTAACAGTTGAAAACATAAAAACTATGATTGGGCAAGTAAAAGAAGCAGTAGAAGCGACTGCAAGCGCAAGCACACAAATTTCCTCAAGTGCAGAAGAAATGGCAGCCGGTGCACACGAACAAAGTGCCCAAACCTCAGAAGTTGCAGCAGCTATGGAAGAGATGTCACGAACAATAGTAGAAACGGCAAGTAATGCCACTGCAGCATCAGAAGCTTCAAAAGAATCAAGCGATCAAGCAAAAAAAGGCGTTACTAAATTAAATGAATCAAAAGATGGCATGGTTAAAATTGTCGAATCAGCAGAATCAACTGGCAGTATTATTTCATCGTTGGCAAATAAAACGGATCAAATTGGGGAAATAGCACAAGTAATAGATGATATAGCAGATCAAACCAATCTTCTTGCCTTAAATGCTGCCATTGAAGCAGCAAGAGCTGGGGAACAAGGTAGAGGATTTGCAGTTGTAGCTGACGAAGTGAGAAAATTAGCCGAGAGAACAACTAAAGCAACGAAAGAAATTGCAGAAACAATAAAGGCAATTCAAGTTGAAGCTAAGGAAGCAAACAATTCCATGAGTATGGCAAGGGTTGCTGTAAATAACGGCTTAAAATTAAATGATGAGTTGGGTGATGTTCTTTCAATAATTTTGGCTGGGGCAGAAAATGTTTCAATGCAAATTAATCAAGTAGCTGTCGCAAGCGAGGAGCAATCTGCAACTGCTGAGCAAGTTTCATCAAATGTAGAATCTATAAACAATGTAGCTAATGAATCGGCAGCAGTGGTTCAGCAAATAGCATCTGCATCAGAGGATTTAAATAGATTAACAGAAAATTTGCAAACTCTAATAAGTTCATTTAGGACCGAAGGTTCATCAAGTAATTATAAAAAGATAACTTAATAATTAAAGAAGTCATATTTAATCAAAACAATAAAAAACTCTAACTCAGTAAAATGAATTTGCTGAGTTTTGTTTTTTTTGTAAAAGGTTCTAATTTATTCAAATATAAAATTACCTATCAATAATTTATAACTTCGCTTAAGTAAAAAAACAGACGTGAAAACATAAGAAGATAAGTATGTAAGGTTGCGTAATATTAAAAAATATTGCTAAATTCATTTGGTTTGAGATTTCTTTTTGAATAATTTTAAATTATACTTTTTTAATTTTATATAGATAAATAAATGCCCATCCTAAAACCAAAGTTGTTTACCACTTTAAAAGGTTATACAAAAAAACAGTTTATTGCAGATGCAACTGCAGGTGTAATTGTTGGAATAGTTGCTCTTCCATTAGCTATCGCTTTTGGAATTGCAAGCGGAGTTACACCAGAAAAAGGAATTATCACAGCTATTATTGCTGGATTTATTGTTTCTTTCTTCGGTGGAAGTCGTGTTCAAATTGGCGGTCCAACTGGTGCTTTCATTATTATTGTATATGGAATTATACAACAATATGGAACAACTGGTTTAGCAATTGCTACAATAATGGCTGGAATAATATTAGTAATTATGGGTTTTGCTCGGCTTGGCTCGTTAATTAAATTTATTCCATATCCAGTAGTTGTTGGTTTTACAAGTGGAATTGCGTTGCTAATTTTTTCAACCCAAATTAAAGATTTTTTTGGACTTAAAATGGAATCTGTTCCAAGTGAATTTCACGAAAAATGGATAGCGTATTTTGATGTAATCTCAACTGTAAATTATTATGTGTTTGGAATTGCATTGTTAGCGCTTGTAATTATGATTTTTTGGCCTAAAATAACTCATCGTGTTCCTGGTTCTTTAATAGCAATAATAGTAACTACAATTTTGGTTTTAGTGTTTGATCTTCCAGTGGATACAATTGGAAGTAAATTTGGTGAAATACAATCCAACATCCCAATGCCAAGCTCTTTTGAAATAAATTTAACTGTTATTAGAAACTTAATTGGACCTGCCACAGTTATTGCTTTGCTTGCCGCAATTGAATCCCTTCTTTCGGCAGTTGTTGCCGATGGTATGATTGGAGGCAAACACAGAAGCAATATGGAATTAGTTGCTATTGGACTTGCAAACATTGTTACTCCAATTTTTGGTGGAATTCCAGCTACGGGAGCAATTGCTAGAACAGCAACAAATGTTAAAAATGGTGGTAGAACTCCAGTTGCCGGTATTATTCACGCAATTACATTATTACTTATAATGTTATTTTTTGGAAGCTACGCCAAACTAATTCCAATGGCAACACTTGCCGCAATTCTTATAATTGTTGCATACAACATGAGTGAGTGGCATTCTTTTAGGTCTGTGCTAAAAAGCCCAAAGAGTGATGTAATTGTGTTATTAACAACATTCTTTTTAACAGTTATATTCGATTTAACAATTGCCATCGAAATTGGAATGGTTTTAGCGGTTCTGCTTTTTATGAAGAGAATGTCAGAAGTAACAAATGTAAATGTTATAACAAGAGAACTTTTTGATGAAGAAGATAGAGAAGATCCTAATGCAATAAGTAAAAGACAGATTCCTGACGAAGTTGAAGTATTTGAAATAAATGGACCATTTTTCTTTGGTGCTGCAAAGAAATTTAAAGATCAAATGCTAAAAATTGAAGAACCTCCAAAGGTTAGAATTATCCGTATGCGTAACGTTCCAGCTATTGATGCAACTGGTTTGCAAACTCTTAGAGAGTTTTATAGTGATGCAAAAAAATACAATACTCATTTAATTTTATCTGGTGTACATACTCAACCAATGTTAGCAATGATGAAGGCTGGAGTTTTAGAGCTTTATGGTGAACAAAACATTTTAGGAAATATTGATGACGCACTTGATTGTGCTAGATCAATCATGGGCTTACCCAAAATTGGAAGACCAAAAGATTTTGTACCAACAGTTAAGCGAGATTTAGAGTAAACAAATATATTTGGCTTTTTTGTAATGTAATAATGTAATTTAGTTGTTAATTAAAAGATTATAAAAATTATTTATATAAAATGGAATTAAACAAAAAAGATATTTCATATTTACTTATGAAATCGGAAAAAGAAGTTCAGCAATTATTAAACAAAAAAGGTATTCCATTCCAATACCTTCACGATAAAATTGTGTTTAATAAACAACAAATAATTGAGTGGGCATTAGAGCAGAATTTACCGATAAATGTTTCCGGACATGATAAATTAATCGAATACCATATTGAGTCAATTAGCACTTTGCTTAATAGTGAATCATTTTTTTATAATTGCAATCTGGATGAAACTTCCTACATTGAACAAATGGTTGCTCAAATTAATCTTGAGAAAAACGTTGATCGAGAAATTATTGTTCAGCTATTAAAAAGCAGAGAATTAATGATGAGTACTGCAATTGGCAACGGCATTAGCCTGCCTCATCCTCATGTGCCACTTATGGTTGGTAAAAACAAACCAATAATAAATTTTTTCTTCCCTAATGCTCCACTAAACTTAAAATCAATTGACGGAAAACCCGTTCATACAATAATTCTTTTAATATCACAAACAATTAAACAACATCTAAGCTTAATTGCACATCTTGGCTTTTTATTGTCCAACGAAACCTTTAGATTTGTTCTTGAAAATAGGCTTGAATGTAATGAAATTCTGGACATTATTAAAAAGATTGAGGAGAAAAGAAATAGAATTTAATGAGCAACTTAATTGATTTATGTAATAATTTATTTGTTACATCGTTTGTAATACAGCTATTAGCAATTGTTTTTATTTTCAATAAGAATAATCGCACAGCAATATATTCAGCAAACATTGTTCTTCTTGTTGGATTAACGCTTGGCTTAGCATCAACATTATCTTCTGCCCTTTTTTCATCAGCCGAAATATCTACGGATAGCATTTTTTCAGGCTATATTCGTCTTGATGCACTCAGTCTTTATTTTTTATTTATTGTCCAGCTTGTAGCAATTCCCACAACCATTTACAACTTTTCATATCTTCAGCATTATGTTGAAAAAAAAAGACCAATAAAAAGCTTTGTCGTTTTTTATATATTTTTAATAATTTCAACTCAACTTATAGTTATTACAAATCATGCAATATTCTTTTTAGTAAGTTGGGAAATAATGAGTCTTTCCAGTTATCTTGGAATGATTTTAGAAAGGGAAAAAGAAGAAGTTCAGCGAGGTAGTTTTTATTATTTTGCGGCATCACATGTTTTAATTTTTATCCTTTATATAATGTTTTTCTTTCTTCACAATCAAACAGGAAGTTGGTTCTTTAGCGATTATCATCTTTCTTTTTCAACTGGAATAGTTGTTCCAACAATTTTTATTCTGTCAATTATTGGTTTTGGAATTAAAGCTGGATTTATGCCATTTCATTTTTGGTTGCCACAAGCTCATCCTGTTGCCCCAACAGTGCTAAGCGCATTTCTTTCTGGGGTACTAATAAAAATGGGTATTTATGGAATTCTTAGAACTTTTCTTTTTATTAAACCAGTTCCAGAATGGTGCGGTTGGCTAGTGTTGATTATAAGCATCATAAGTGCAATTTTAGGAGTTTGGTATGCACTTGCACAGCACGACATAAAGCGATTGCTTGCGTACCATTCAGTTGAAAATATTGGAATTATTGGAATTGGAATTGGAATTGGATTTATCGGTTCCGCAAATAATCTTCCAGCTATTCAAGTTTTAGGATTTGGAGGCGCACTTCTTCACACGTTGAATCACGCAATATTTAAAAGTCTTTTGTTCATTGGAAGTGGGGTTGTATATCAAAATCTAGGAACAAGAAACATTGAATTGATGGGTGGACTTGTTCACCGTGCAAAATATATTGCCTTGCTTTTTCTAATTGGCTCGGTCGCAATTAGCGGAATTCCCCCTTTCAACGGATTTATTTCTGAGTTTATTATTTACATGGGTTTTTTCAATACCGCCGATGAATTGAAAAACTATTATCCAATATTAATGCTGCTGTTTGCAGTTGGCTTAGCTTTTGTCGGAGGATTAGCCGTTGCGTGTTTCACAAAAGTAAATTCAATTATGTTTTTGGGATCCGAACGCAAAGAAGTTAAACACTTTAAAACATCTATTTACGATTACATTTCACTCGGAATTTTGGCGGCACTTTGCGTTGTAATTGGGTTTTATCCACAGCCTTTTGTGGGTGTAGTAAACAAAGTTATTTCCAGTAGTTTCATTACAGGTAATTCTTCTTCTGCTTTAATTGATATTGATTGGTTATACTTCACTATTATTTTTACTTCAATTGCATTTGGTATATTCATTTTAGCTTTAATAAAAATAAAAATAGAAAAAAAATATGGAAGAAGAACATCAGCTGCATGGGGCTGCGGATATAATAACCTTAACCCAAGAATGCAATACACAGCTTCCTCGTTTGCTGATGAATTAAACAGAATTCCACAATCGGTTTTAGTTTACCACAAAAAATTTGAAGTTTCTGAAACAGCATTTCCTTTGCCTTCTAAATTTGAAAGCCATTCAAAAGATTTTGTTGATAGCAATATTGCAATGCCTTTGTTTAACTTACTTAGATTAATGGTTGCGAAACTAAAATATTTGCAACAAACAGATATTCGTTATTATATAGCATTTATCTTAATTATTATATCAATTTACAGTTTAATAGCGTTTTTATGGGTATAGATATTTTACAAGGAATTATTTCGATAATTGTAATTTTAGGTTTATCGCCTTTGTTTGCGGGATTGGTGAACAAACAAAAAGCGATTTTAACCGGTAGAATTGGTGCGCCAATATTGCAGCCCTATTTTGAGTTACAAAAAATCTTCAAAAAGGAAACAATCAATGCTACATCGTCTTCATTTATTAGCCGTATATCGCCGTTAATAAATCTTGTTACTCTGGTAATAGCAGCAGCAATGTTGCCCGTGGGTTTTTGGAAACCGCTCATTAGTTTTAGTGGCGATATTATTTTATTTGCTTACATTTTAGGACTTGCAAGATTTTTTCAAATATTAGCGGCAATGGATATTGGTAGTTCGTTTGAAGGAATGGGGGCAGCTCGCGAGGCAACATTTGCATTGTTTGCGGAACCAATTTTCTTTTTTACAATAGGAAGTATTTCGTTTATCAGTGGATTTACGTCACTCTTTGATATTTATCATTCAATAGAGCTTACTAATATATCGTATGGAGTATTTATTATTATTTGTTCAATTTCTGTATTTATGCTTGCAGTTTCAGAATGCTCCAGAATGCCTG
>PCUD01000145.1:31771-45019 GCA_002786785.1 Ignavibacteriales bacterium CG18_big_fil_WC_8_21_14_2_50_31_20
GATAATTCTGGAATTGATTTGTTTCTTTATCAATATTCCAGCTATATAAAATTATTTATTTATGCTATTCTTGAAATTTCGTTTTTCTATCCTTTTAGTCAGCAAAGCTATCTGCTTGGCATTTTAATTTTTATTACAGGCAGCGCAGCACTTACTTTCGTTTTAGGAGTAGTGGAGACTATAATATCAAGAAGTAAAATGAAAAATATTCCTCAGTATTTACTATTTGCTACTGCAATAGGAATATTAAATTTACTGATTTACACTTTTACTAAATGAGTTTTTAATGGAAAATGTTTTAAGTATACTATTTTGTCTCACGCTATTCTATGTTATAGTAACATCGCGAGTAAAAGCATATGTTACCGTTTTACAAATTCAAGGAGTATTGTTGTCTGTTTTACTTTTAATTCCATTCATTCACAATTTTTCAGTTTACGGAATAATTTTGCCCATAACACTTTTGCTAGTTAAAGTAATTTTAATTCCTCGTTATATAAATAAAGTAATAAGTGAACTTGAAATTAAAAGACGAATTGAACCTACAATTCAGCAAATGATTTTATTGCCTATTGTTATTGTAACTATGATAACCATTTTTATTGTTTCAAGTATTCTTTCAAAAAATACAGCAATGGATGTAATTCCTTTTGCGTCCGGGTTCTCATCAATTGTAGTGGGAATATATATAATAATGTTTAGGAGGAAATTGATTGTTCACGTTTGCGGATTTTTAATTTTGGAAAATGGAATATTTTTATTTGGCACAGCGGTGGCTTCCGAATTGCCAATGTTAATTGAGCTGGGAGTATTGCTTGACGTATTTGTAGTCGTTTTTTTAATGGGAATTACTTTAAATAGAATAAGCAGCACATTTAAAGGTTTTGAGGTTTCTCATCTTGGGAGGTTGAAAGACTAATGCTAGATTTTTTTATTTTCATATTACTTCCTGTACTTTCGGCTGCATTTTGTTATTTTGTTAAAGACCTAAAAACACAATACAGTATTTCCCTAATTGTTGCTCTATTACATCTTGGTTTATCACTATTGGTTTTTCTTGGATTATATAACACGGATTTGCCTACATTTTTTAGTTCTGACTCGCTTAGCAAACTTTTTCTCCTAATACTTTCTAATGTGTATTTCTGGATTGTGCTTGTTTCGTTTTCATATTTGAAAAGGCCAATAATTCCCAAAGCCGAGGAAGCAAAAAAATATTATTTTCTACTTCTTAATTTTTACTTAGCTTCAAATTCTGCCGCAATACTAAGCAATCATTTTGGAATGTATTGGGTTGCTGCTGAAGCTACAACGTTAAGCGTATCTCCGCTTATCTATTTTTATCGAAACGAAGAAGCACTTGAAGCAATGTGGAAATATTTGTTTTTGGTTTCCGTTGGAATTGCTTTCGCATTTATTGGAATACTATTATTAACACTTTCGGCTAAAGGAACACCGTTGGAAGGTGAACAATTATTTTACACCGCTTTTATTAAAAACGCTTCTCAACTTAATCCAATTTGGTTAAAAGCTAGCTTTATTTTTATCTTTGTTGGTCTAAGCACAAAAATAGGAATTGCACCAATGCATTCTGGCGATGTAGATGCAACAAGCAATGCTCCAAGTCCTATTGCAGCTTTAATGTCAGGCTCTTTACGTTTAACAGCACTTATTGGTGTTTTAAGAATATATCAAATTATTCGTCCTACTTCCTCAGCCGAGTTTGCCAGAACCATCCTTATTATTGGGGGATTGCTTTCGCTTTTCTTTGTGTTCGTATATATGTTTAAAGTAAAAAACTTCAAACGAATGCTTGCTTATTCAAGTGTAGAACATTTGGGACTTATAACTTTGGGTTTAGGAATTGGAGGATTAGCTTTTGTTGGAGCTTTATATCATGCAATTTTTAATTCTATAACTAAAATTGTTCTCTTTTTAATGGCAGGAAATATTCGCCACAATTATGACACACGAGAAGTTCTTAAGGTTAGATCGGTTCTAAATTTTATGCCCAAAACTGGATGGCTTTTTATGATTGCATTTTTGGCTATTTCGGGCATTCCACCATTGGGATTATTCTTCAGTGAAATTAAAATCTTTGAAGGAATTCTTTTTTCAGATAAACCATACATTCTTGCATTAGTTATGTTTTTTCTTCTGTTTATTTTTATAAACATGGGCAAAGCAATTTTTAACATGCTTTATAAAAATGGAGATGGCGAGCAACAATCATATAAATCAGAAAAATTTGAGTTTAGTCATTTCATTGCAATTGCCTTATTAATTTTGCTAACATGTATAGCTGTATTTTCACCTAACATATTGTATGAGAATATTATTAATATCGCAAAAGATTTTGGAATAATTTTATGAAATGGATAGATGTTCAAAATAATCAATCATTCGATTTAGAATCAATTGTCTATTTAAGAAAAGATGATTTTAGCAACACGGTTTCTGAGTTGCTTCAAACTGGAAGCAGAATGATTGCACTCACACCAATAGATAAAAATATTCCACAAAAAATAATTGCGGTTCTTTCTGATTCTGCTTCATCTACAATTCATATTGTTGGTGGCAATTTTAGCGATGGCAAATTTGAATTTGAAAGCTGGGCAAATAAATATCCACAGACTAATTATTTTGAGTGCGAGCTTTCCGAAAATTATGGCTATTTGTCGGTCAATCATCCTTGGCTAAGACCAGTAAGAAAACAATCGGTAATATTAGGAAACAAACCATATCAGTTTTTCAAATTGGAAGGTGAGGAAGTTCACGAAGTTGCTGTTGGTCCTATTCATGCTGGAGTTATAGAGCCTGGGCATTTCAGATTTCAATGCCACGGCGAGCTTATTTATAATCTTGAAATTAATTTAGGCTATCAACATAGGGCGGTGGAAAATCTTTTTCTCAAAGCTAAGCCAAATCAGAGAATATTTTTAGCTGAATCAATTGCGGGTGATACAACAATTGGACATACATTTGCTCACTGTAGTGCATTAGAAAGTTTAACACAGACACAAATAAGTTTGCGGGCAGATGTAATTAGAACAGTGGCTGCTGAAATTGAAAGAATTGCAATGCACCTTTCGGGATTAGGTGGTTTAACAAATGATATTGGTTTTGCTTTGCCATCGGCATCTTATGGAAGATTGCGGACTCTTGCAATAAATAGTTTAGCAGCAATTTGTGGGTCAAGATATGGTCGAGGTTTATTTGCATACGGGGGCATTAATTTTGATTTTACTAACGAAACTATCGAAATGGTGACAGAAAACCTTAAGACAATTCAGAATGATGTTCAAAAGATTAATGAATATTTATTTTCTTCTGTTGGAGCTTTATCAAGATTTGAGGAAACCGGTATTATAAATAATGAACTTGCTAATAGTATTGGATTGGTAGGACTTGCTGCACGTTCTTCAGGAATTGAAGATGATATTAGAATTAATTTCCCGTACAGCGCTTATCGATATAACCCCGTTTCTATGATAACTTTATCAACGGGAGATGTATTTGCAAGAGCCCGTGCTCGTGCAATGGAAATGGATGAAGCTTTGCGATTTGTTTTCGAACAGATTGAAAATCTGCCTCAAGGAAAAATAAAATCTGAAATGGGAAATTTAAATGTAAATTCTGGTGTAATTTCAATTGTTGAAGGCTGGCGTGGTGAAATTGTTCATATTGCATCCATAGATAATAGTGGAAATTTAATGCAGTATAAAATTAAAGACCCTTCTTTTAACAATTGGTATGGTCTAAGTTTAACATTGCGAAACACAGCAATATCCGATTTTCCATTATGCAACAAAAGTTTCGATTTATCATACTCAGGTCATGATTTATAAAAAACAATAAGGATGAGCACATTTACAGAAATGAAATTATTAAGCGAAAATAAACGATAATGAATGATGCAATAAAAATAAGAATTCTTCAAGGTGACCCAATAATTCACGATGTAAAAAGTGCAGTTGGATTACCGCTTTTTAGAGGTTTACCAACAATTCAGGATAAACCATGCCTTGATGGTTGCAATAAATGCACGGAAGTGTGCCCAACTAATGCAATTAAATTAAGCCCAGTTAAAATTGATATGGGATTGTGTGTGTTTTGTCCAGAATGTGAAGCGGCTTGTCCAGAAAAGATAATTCACTTTACAAATAACTTTCATACTGTAACAGATAGTAAAGAAAAATTGGTTGTTACAAAAGAAACCCAAAATGTCACTCCCGAAATAGCCTCTGAAAAAATTAGAAAATATTTCGGAAAATCATTAAAGTTGCGACAAATATCCGCCGGTGGCTGCAACGGCTGTGAACTTGAACTAAATGCGCTAAGCAATGTAAATTTTGATTTGGGCAGATATGGAATTGAATTTGTTGCATCACCTCGCCATGCGGATGGAGTTGTTGTTACTGGACCAATTACGCAAAATATGGCTAAAGCTTTGGAAATTGCATATGAAGCAGTTCCAAATCCCAAAATAATTATCTTGTTTGGAGCTTGTGCAATTTCTGGTGGAATTTTTCAAAATTCAGATAAAACAGAAAGAAAGTTTCTTGAAGAAAATATAATTGACCTCTTTATTCCAGGCTGCCCACCGCATCCACTTACATTTATGAATGGATTGTTAGATTGGCTGGATAAAAATTAAAATCAGCAATTCAAATAAAACAGTTCTAAAATCTACATGCTATTTTCAACATTATGTGAAGTTAAATCACATGAGTGAAATATTGTCCAAGAATCATCAAATGCTTTACGCAACTGATTATAAACTGTAATTTCTCCTTCACTTCTCGTATTAGGATTACATTCCGTTGGAATCATTTGTGCCATTGCTTGACCTTTAGATAATTAATTTGTTAAGTATACTCACTATTCTAAAATTATAATAGGTCACGATTTGTAACCTAATATATAATAATTGTAAAATCCTTTTCCTTAAAAGTGTGATAGTTCACTATCTAAATCTTTTAGAATATCTTCATTGTTTTTTCTGACATCTATTCTTCATTACAGAACCAATTAATTCATATTCTAATTTTGTAGAGATATTTCATAAGCAAGGCCTATTGGAATAATTCGAATTTCAACTCGTCTATTTTCTGAAGCTGTAGGATTGTTATAATTTAATAAATGATCAGGTCCATATCCAACAACTGCCATTCTTTTACTAATTTCACTTTTTATTAGATTATTGCTAATGGAAGATAACAATGCCTTGCGAGCTTCACGCGCACGACCAGCAGATAAACTATAGTTGTCATCAAATAGAGCACAACCAAAAGATAAATCTGTACAAATGTGCGTAACTGGAGTTGGATCAGTATGACCTTCAATTTGTACTGCAATATTTGGATATAGTTTCAGATTGTCAACTAAAATAATGCTGATACTGTCTAATAAGGATTTTGTCACATCTTGTATACATGCTCTCCCGGGGCTAAAAGATTGGTCTAGCAAATAAATTATATCGTCTTTGACGAGTATTCCATTCACATTTTCTAATTGTGATAATTTAGATTTAATCTCTGTAATAGCACTCTCTACTCCTTGACGTTTCTTTTTGGCATTCTCAGAAGCTAAAATTGTACTTTGTACTATTGTTACAACTAAAAGCAGCATTATCATAGCTGCAACACCAGCCATCAAGTCAGAGATAGTTACCCATTCGTTAGTCTCTTCTTTTCTCATTATTAATGACCTCCGTTATGGTGGTTGGTTTTTAAAATTGGAGTTTTGTTTAGCTTTTCAAAACTATCAAAAATACGGCTACTACTTGCAACCAGCTGTTCAAAGTGCTTATTGATATTTTTACTAAAATCTGCAAGATCTTTCTTCCCATTATTCAATATTTGAGAGTTTGAGCTAATTGCTGAATTAAATTTTTCAGAACTATCATATAATGATTTATGGGACGTTTCCATTGATTTTGACATTGAAGATAGACCTTTTTCTAAATGAGAAAAATATTTAATTATTTCACCTTTTGTTTCAATTAAAATTTTAGTATTTGACTCAAGAGTTGCATCTACCTTTTTAGAATTTGTTGACATGTGCAGATTACTTGTTGATATTGATTTGAGATTATCCGCAATTTTATCCCCTAATTCAGAAATCGTTTTTTCCGTTGTTACACTAGCCGTGCTTAAATCCTCGCTACTAGTCAGAATTGCAGTACTAATTTTGGCAATCTGCTTTTCAGATGATTCTAAGCTCTCCTTCAGTCGTTGTTGTCCATCTGCATTTGATTTCGACATCTTGTCAACTCCGGAACTAATTGTTGCAGCGGCGTTTGTCATCTCAAGACTCATCTTACTACTTGATTTTTCAATGCTATTAACAAAATTTGTCCTGATTGATTCTAACGATTTATTGACCATTGGACCAAATTCATCAATACTTTTCTTAAGCTCTTCAGAAGATTTTGCTATTTTTTCGGTAGCTTTATCCATTTCTTTAGAAGTTTTAAGCATTTGATGTCCAAATTCATCACTAGAATCACCTAAATTTTTAACAACTTCACCCATACTCTGAACAACTTTTGATGTTGTTTTCACTCCTTCTTGGGTGATACTAGTTAGTCCTTGAAAATTCTTATCTATTGTTGCTCGGGTTTCTAATGATTTCGATTCAATAACTTTAGAGAGCGAACCAATTTGAGAATCAATAGCAAAAATTAGTTCGTTATGTTGATTACTATAAAAAGACATTTGTGATTTTTGATGATTTATAAGTTCTTTTGAAAAGGAGTTTGATAATTCTTGAAATCCATTTATTGCATTAGATCTGGTTTCCAAAAATTCAGTACTTAGGAGTTTAGTAAAATTTTCACCTTGAGTTTGGAAAGAAGATACGAATGTATCGAAATGTCTATTGTTTAATTCATTCTGCTTTGTTTGCTCAGCTAACAATGCATTAAAATTATTAGTGCCGACTTCAATACTTTTCTTAAATTCCTCACGTAATGTGGAAGTAATATTTGTTATTTCATGAACTAAACCATTATGACGTTTTTCTTCTATTATGTGAAGTTTTTCATTTCTTTTATCAATCTGTGGTTTACTTTTCTTAATCACCCATACTATTCGTTTCTTTTCAATACCCAAAGAACCATGAACAAGTTTAAAAACTAAAAACGCAATCACCCCATATATGGATGTTTTAAATGTAAGCCCCATACCTTTTAACATTGGCAGCATTCGATTAATCATCTCTGATGAATCGGAATTTTGAGAACTTAGAACCTCAGTTGCATTATTAAGTGCAACGCCTACTCCAAGAAATGTTCCGAGAAGCCCAAGTACTAACAGTACACCAGGAAGAACAATTGCCAGATTTTCAGGTTTAGTCGCAACCGCATCAGACAAGTCATAAACAGAACCATGCTCGGCATCTAAATCGTCATCTTCAGTTAGCGTATCATTTTCCCATGCTTTTTCCCAATACTTATCATTTGCATAGATAAATAATGAAAGAAGAGTGCCAAGTGTTAGTATTATTATTCCCCAAAAGAATATTTGCTCAAGAGTACTATGAGGGATAAGAAATTGTATATATTCATTATTCATCACGCTGCAACCTCAACAGTAATTAATTCATCTGCTCGATTTTTACTAGCTTCCTTAAAGATATTAGCAAAATCTCTTATGAGAGATTGATCATTGGAAGATAATTCTTCCCACATAATCCCTCCACGAAAGCATGAAATAAGTAAATCTGCCAGTTTTGGGATTTGATCATGAATTACAATTACATCTTCCTCGCTGCCAACAACTTCAAGAATATTCTCTTCTAATGCTCTTTGCATACCTTCAGCTGCATAAATATAAGATTCTTGATGGATGATATATTTAACTAAATCATCATATAGTTTGTGTAATTCGGGAATTTCTTTATTAATTAGATCTAATTCCTTCAGTTCTTCAACTTCTAACTGAATCTCAAATTCAATGTTTTTCTCTAAGCGTCGTTTAACTACTTCTTTACGTGCAAGCTGCGTTTTCAAATCATCTCGTTTATCAATTTCTAATTCCAATGATGCTGACCATAGTTTTACCATCTCAGCAAAAACTACTGGCAATAAAGGTTTACCAAACATTTTTTGTACTAATTCATCAAATCGATTCCTTTCTACTTCACTTAGTTGAGGATTCTTACTGATAAGGACATCAGCAACCTCAAACATAAACATGTCATCGTGCTTAATTTCGTCAATTTTTAAGCCTTCGCTAATTCTTTTTTGGAAATTTTTAAATATTTTTTCTGTGGCCATTAATTGAAGATAATGCTCCATATTTTCAATTTTATCTTCTTTAATCATCAAAATAACGGAAGATTTCAAAATAAGATATTTATTTAGCATTTTAGCTAAAAGGAGTGCTTTTTCCTCATCAGTTTGAGATTCAACAACAATCTCTTCAAGCTCATTCTGCAGTTTACGTGATTCTTGTATCTTAGCCCATGTAGTGATTTTTGCTCCGTACTCTTTCATTTTGGGTAAAATATCTTTTAGGGCATTATCAATTTTTTTTAGAATAGGTGAATTTTCAATTGATTGAATAACGGCAAGTCCTTTTTCACATAGTGCTGCCCCTATCCTAATAAATTTGGCAATTGCTTGCGTCCATGGGTGAGGAACTTTTTCCATTTTTGCTGCAACGGCTTTAGCTTTGACAACAATTTTTGCAACTTTTTCAATGTAGGGTTTAACCTTATGCCAAACCTTTTTTACAGTAGAAACAACTTTCTCACCAAATTCAGCCATTTTGGTTAATGCTTTCCCTGCAAATTCTGCTACTTTTGTAACAACTGTACGACCAACACTACAAACAGTTTCCCACGCACTGCTACACAAATCACCAAACCATCCCATTTTATTTCTCCTTTTTTGTTGAAACACCTAATAAATTATATGCTAAATCTGAACTCTTATTAACTTCTGAACCAACATCCTGAATTGATTTTTTTACTTGCTGAATTGCTTGTTCAATGTGAAGCCATTTCAATTGAGCAGGATTTCCCGAAGATTCTTCTTCAAGAATAATTTTGGGCAATGCTAAACGCATGCATGTTCGAATATCTCTGCCAACTAAACCCTCAGAGTATTCTGTTGCTTTTTCAATTAAATCTTCACGACTTTCTTCCAATGGGATTTTATTTACTAAGTGTTTATTCCATAAATGCTTTCTTCCTTCAAAATCTGGCACCATAAAATGTACGTGCTGTGAAATTCTATTTTGGAATGCCTTATCATAATTCTTTTCAAAATTTGTTGCAAAGATGACAACCCCTTCAAATCGTTCAAGTTCAATCAAGATCGTTGAGCGCATTGAGTTTACTTCGTTATCTATACCTTGTGTTACATTTGATAGTCTTTTCCCAAGTAATGTATCTGCTTCATCAAAAAATAGTATTGAACCATGCTCGGTTGCTAATGCAAAAGCTTTTCGAATATTTTTTGCAGTTTCTCCCATAAATTTGCTTTCTACATCAGACATTCCTAGACTAATAAAAGTACTTCCGAGTGTCCCAGCCAGAGCCTCCGCTGTAAGCGTCTTTCCTGTTCCAGATTTTCCATAAAAGTTCAAGATAAGTCCTTTTCCACAAGGATCAACTGAAGCAAAATTCCAATCTTGATATATTCGCTTGTGGTATTTAATTTTTGTAATTGCCTCATCTATCTGAATTTTAGTTCCACTTGGTAAAAAAACATCTTTATCAAGATAAAAACGGGGATTTTTTACTTCGATGGCAATATTAGTATTTTCTTTCTCACTCATAGTTAATGTTTCTCCTAAAGGTTCTTTTTTAGAATAGCATTTAGGACATTTGCTTTTTTCTTCATATTCTCTAAGCAGCCCTAATTTATCTATATCATCTATTTTGCGTTTATTTGCATCTCGAATTTCAAAAGACCACATATTCCCGCAGGAAGGGCACTCTTTATATATTAATGACATTTATCGACCTTTAGATTATTTACTAGTTTGTATACTCACTATTCTAAAATTATAGTAGGCCACGATTCAAATGTCTATTTGTTTATTTGGATTATCATAAAGTGATTTAAATTCATTGAAATCAGATAGTGGTGAATTTTCTAATACCTTAATGACTGCGCCAAGTCCAACTTGCAACATTTCGATATTATTTGAATCAATCGCTTTATCAACGATTTCAAATTGCTTTTTAAGAATACTAGCTCTTTCGTCATAAGATTTTTCTAAATAAGTTAAGATAATTTCTTTCTTGCTTTTGATTTCTTCAATTAGATAATCTCTTTGTGATTTAATTGCAACTCTTTTTGTTTTTTCCTCTTGTACAATAATAGAATACTCTTTTATTGCTGAAGTAACTTCTTCAACAACTGACAGAAAATTTATTCCTGGTATTTTTTTTGAAGCAGATTTAAATATTTTTTGTTTAACAACACGTGCCCCAATATCACCGACTATTTTGCTTTTTGACATTTTTTACCTCATAAGAATAAAATATATTACGAATAATAAAACACTTAAAACCAAAATACGAATAACCCAAGAAGGCCTATACATATTTTGGAGCCAAAAGTATTTAACGCTTTCATTACCAATTTGTATTTTATCTGGACGTCGTATTTGTTTTTTTGAATAAACTATACTTCCATCTACAATACTATTTAAAAACTGTTTTTCATTTTTTGTGTCTTTTTTTATTTGAGAACTATGTTCCAAGACATCAGTATTTGCTGGAGTTCCATCTCGCTTGGTAAGGTCTATTTCAAGATTTTTTTTAACAGCTTTAGTCAATATGACAGACTGATAAAATAATGTTTTTACTAATTCATCATCGCTGTTACCTTTATATACAGAATATAAATGTTTTACCGATTTTTCTAATCGGTTCGCTAATGCATCTAATACATCCGCAAATTGATTAAAATGCATTTCAAGTGAATCAACAATTTCAATCATAGAATTTATTTTTTCTATTTCCACATCAATTTTAGCTCTAAATTCATGGGCTTCTGTTAATTTCTTTTCTGCATGTGCGGCAAATTTTACAGCCCCAATTATTAGAGCAGGAGCTATTGCGATGCTTCCTAGAACAATAGCACCAGCCGTCATACCAGACCCACCAGCAATTATTGAGCCCCCCCCCCAAACCAAGCCAAAGTTGCATTTGATGCTGCTGCACCATTTAATACAGAAATAGCAGTCCCTGTAGATGCTGCTCCAAACATATGAGCAAAACCAATTGCTCCTGCATAGGTTAGTGCACTAGCACTTGCCATCTTAAAACCCGTTTTAATCAGTTCATTTGCACCAGTTGAAACCCTATCTAATGTTGGCAGAGTAATATTTTCAAAAGAATACAAAGCATCTTGAGAAACTTCCGTTTTTGTAAAGTTTAGATTTCCTCTAATTTCACGCATTATTTCGGAAACATATGGTAATAAATTTGCAGCATAATCAATTTTCTTTTTTCCAACACGTTCAATTCTTTTTTGAAGATGCATTCGTTTTTGCTCTAGCTTTAATTGTGCAAATTCTATATCATTTTCTGCATCCTTTATAATTCTATTTGCTTCCGCATATGTAAAAGGTGATTTTAATACTCTTCCGACACCACTCAATAGTCCCATATTACAAATCTCCAGAAGTAATTTTTTCAAATAATTGAATTCCATCGTTTTCTACTTGAATTGTTTTCTTTACCCATTCAATGATCTTATCAAATGCTTTCTCGTTATTATTAGATAATTTATTTACCAATTCTTTAATAACATCCAACTCAGATTCAGCAATTTCATTATTACTGGAAGCAATTGCATATGCATCCTTAACTAAATTAATCACAAAAAATGGATTAGGGCTTAAAGAAATTTCTACAATTAAATTATCTAACCCATCCAATTTCTTACCATTTTTAAGCATAGTAATTTTACTTTTAATATCTCCTTTAATGTCATCAATAACTCCAATTTGTGTCATTGAAGTTTCTAAAAACTCTATTTCTGCGTCATCAACAATATCATCTGCTGCTACAATATGTAGTAAAAAATTGAAATACAAACTAGCTTCGGTCATATTTTCTCCTTAATTATAAAATTTTCCCATATTTATCAATTTGTTTCCGTGATTAAGATTTTAATACTTTAAATATCACACACATTCCAACGTATACATTCACCATTATTTAATTTAATTTTTATTATATCAGAAAGCCACCAGAAAAAGTTCACAGGTTTTTCAAAATGTCCAGTAATGCAACCTGCCGTAAATTGATGACAATTGTCTATTATAAAATTGTAGTCTCTGCTTTCCCCGAGCTTTTTTTTAGCTCGTTTAGCTACTTTATTAGATGATATGCAATTGTCATTGCTATCACAGGCAACATAAATTTCGAAACCAGTTCTTGTCATTCCGCCACTTAAAAATTTGTTTTTCTTGACTTTCCGAATTTTACCACTTCCTGCTAGTTCAACAAATTTTCCGTCACCAATGTAAATACCACTATGCTCGGCAAAGTTAGCTGCAATTTTACACATTACAATACTTCCAACTTCTGGTTCAACTTTCTTCTCAAAAAATGATTTCAACAATGTTCCCTTTATTATCTCGTGTGGTGAAGAAATAATATTTGCAATTGGGAAAATAGAGTTCACAATAGAATCATTTTTTACTAGTATATCAGCTAAAGCGTACCCTGGAATAACCATTTTCGCAATATTTTTGATAAATTTCATATTATTCCTTTATCTCCTTATTTAACATACCTCTCCCACATTCCCTCAATCTCATTCAACCATAATTTTCTTAAAGAAGCTGGTTCAAGTATTTCAGCTGAAGAACCATATTTTAATACTTTTCCAATTAGTTCTTCTGGTTTTGAAAACGGAAGGGTTAGTTCTAATATGTATTTATTGTTTTCTATATATTCTTTAACTGACTGTTCGCTATGCCAGATTTGTTTTTTTAGATAGAATGAACTTGGTTCGTAAAATTTAATAGTCGCTAGTTTTAGGTAGTTACTTTTAGCAATTCCAAAACTCTCATTTATAAGTTTGTTTATATCGGTTTTGTGATTGAAAGTATTAAATTTTTCTTTAAGTAATGCTAACTTCTCAATTCTTGAAAACGAAAAGAATCTCTCTTCTTTCCTCGTAAGACAATAAGCAACAAGGTACCATTTAGTGCCATAGCAGATTACTTTTATTGGCTCAATTATTCTATCACTTAATTCACTCCCTTTGGTTAA
>PCUD01000128.1:0-2993 GCA_002786785.1 Ignavibacteriales bacterium CG18_big_fil_WC_8_21_14_2_50_31_20
TACAAACCATACTAATATTATTATTCCTCCCGCAAATATTGTATCACCGAAAGCTCTTGACCATCTTAAAATTTGCATAGTGTCTGTTTGTAAAAACTCTGAACTTCTTGCATACCAGTATCCTGTTTCAACTGAAGCCCATGTCTGCATTAAGCCAACTGGTAGAAGACTAAAAGTCACCATTGCAAATAAACCAAAGTTAATAGACCAAAATGCAATCTTTAAAGGCTTTTCGTTCCATGTAATATCAGAACGTAAACTTCTCAAACAAAATAACATCAGTCCAATTCCGAGCATTCCATAAACTCCAAATAATGCTGCGTGGGCGTGAACGGGAGTTGTATTTAAGCCTTGCATATAATAAAGTGCAATTGGTGGATTAATCATAAAACCAAATAGTCCTGCACCAACTAAATTCCAGAATGCAACAGCTACGAAAAAATTAATTGGCCATTTATATTTTTTAACCCATTCTTTTGCACGTGATAATCTAATATTTTCCCATGCTTCATATCCAACAAATACTAAAGGGACTACCTCAAGCGCACTGAACACTGAACCGAGAGCAAGAACAAATACAGGTGTTCCAGAAAAATACAGATGATGTAGTGTACCAATTATTCCTCCTGATAAAAATATTGTTGCGGAGAGAACAACTGATTGACCTGCTGTTTTGAGATTTATTAATTGCAACCTTGCAAATAAAAATGCAATTACAACAGTTGCAAAAACTTCAAAAAATCCTTCCACCCAAAGATGCACAACCCACCATCTCCAATATTCTGCAATGGCTAGATTTGTATGCTTACCGTACATCAAGGCAGCTGAATAAAAAAGTGCAATTGCAATTGAGGAAATTAAAAATAGTGTAAGTATTGGTTTCTGATCATCTTCTTTTTTTAATGCTGGTTTAATTGCACGTACCATTAAAAATAACCAAAGAAGTAAACCAATAAGAAGAGCAGCCTGGAAAAACCTACCCAGATCAATATACTCATATCCACTATGACCAAATAGAAACCACGCACTATCTGGTAAAATATGTTGAACGCTTAACCATTCACCTAACATTGAACCCAAAACAACAAAAAGCAAAGCAATAAATAAAATATCAACGCCAAGTTTTTGATATTTTGGTTCATACCCACTTACAGCTGGTCCTATAAACAAACCAGTTGCTAGCCATGCTGTCGCAATCCAAAAAATGCCAAGTTGTGTATGCCACGTCCTTGTTATTGAATAAGGCAATATCTCGGAGAGAGATATTCCATAAAATGCATTTCCTTCCACACCATAATGTGCTGTAATTATACCCAGAATTATTTGCAATAGCATTAGACCAGAAACAATTAAAAAATATTTTATAACTGCCCTCTGTGATGGGGTTGAAACAGCATTAAGTAAAGGATCAGTTGAGGGAAAATTGTCTTGATGAACTGCTTCTCTTTTGGATGCATAAAATGCAGCCATTCCACCAATACCGAGAAGTAGAACAATTATACTAACTCCAGTCCATACAATCATTGCGGCTGTTGGCTCGTTTGAAATTAGTTTTTCATGTGGCCAGTTATTAGTATATGTTACTACATCATTTATTCTGTTTGTAGATGCAGCCCAAGAACCCCAAAACAGAAATGCACTTAGCTTTCTGAGTTTTACAGGATCTGACATTGCATTTTTTTGGATTGCATATTCTTCACTTCCGTTTGTAAAAAGATAGCTATAATACTCTGTTAGATTATTAATTGCTTCCGCTCTCACTGAATCAATTGTAATAACTCCAGTCCTTTCATTAAAAGTATTAGTCCTAAATATATTTTCTGCACGAGTTTGCAAAATTGATTTGTTCTTATCTGAAAGCATATTAAACTCCATGCCATACTCAGCAACAGACCATTTATTTAAAACGAAAATAATTTCTTTGTGCAGCCAATCAGCCGTCCAATCAGGTGCTACGTAACTTCCATGCCCCCAAACGGAACCCATTTCCATTCCGCCCATTGCTTGCCAAATGTTTTGTCCTTGTTCAATATCTTCTTTTGAAAATACTAAACTGCCATCTGTAGTAACAACTTTTGTAGGAATCGGTGGAGCCTGCTGGTAGATCTGAACTCCAACCCAACTCAAAACACTAAACGATAAAATAATTACCGTTATAAAACCAAGCCAATATTTTTTCATATATGTACTCTTTCTTTTTATTAGTTAACAAATGATTACCATAATTTATTTATCACTACAATTATCATACAGATTCAACGAGAATATCTTGTATGCGAAAATGTTATTCCTCCTAATATTATTTTTAATCATAAATTTCTTTTATTAATCTTTCTTCTAATTCAATTGCCTTTGGAAATAAAATATTGTTCTCTAAATGAACATGCTTGTGGAGATCTTTTTCAAACTCTTCTAATTCTTTATAAGTAATTTGAAACGTTGCACATGAATCTTCTGGCAACGTATAGTTGTTGGTAAGCCTTCTAATATTTTCTAAAGCGTTACCAGCTGATACGTGCTCGGCTTCCATTTGTCTTATTGGGTTTTGAACGGTAACATATCCACGGGTTTTAGGTTTTTCTCTAAGCTTTTGTGAATCGGCTAAATATTTTATAATAGGAAATAGTATTCTTTCTTCTTTCATCATGTGGTGAGACAATTCTTCGGCAACCTCAAAAAATATTTTTTGCACATTCACAATAAACGAATGCTTTTCTCCGTGAGCCTCAAAAACTTTTTGGAGATGATTTGATATGTTAGGAATTGCGTTTTTAACATATTTATGATGATTTTCGATTATATACTGAGTAAGAAAATCCAAATCCCATTCTGAGTATTTTTGATACTCAATTAAACTTGAGTTTTTAACTTTTTCTAATTCAGACAAGAATTTTGAGCTAGATATGTTTTTTTCATCAAGGGCAGTTTTAAGTATGCGATCTCCATTGCAGCAATAATCTATTCCTAGTTTTTCAAAAAGTTCTGCGGTATGA
>PCUD01000128.1:3024-5399 GCA_002786785.1 Ignavibacteriales bacterium CG18_big_fil_WC_8_21_14_2_50_31_20
TATTTTAATTTGTGAAAAATCTATTGTTGTTTCCATCGTATCTCCTAATTTAATAACAGAATTATTTATCTGATTACAACCTAAGTATAATCGGACAGCTTGTCAAGATAAATTTAAATCTTGTTGATCAAAAATATTTATAGTTTCAAATATTCAAAAGACGATGCTGAGTAAAGATGAACTCCTCATCCAAAACAAGATTTAAAATGGAAAACTGTAGTGGAATAAACTTCCCCAGATAGAATATGAGACAAATGTTTAAAAATGGAGACGTTGTACTTTGGGGACGTTGAAATTATGAGTATACCAGCAATTTTAGATAGTTCTCTGAGACGTACAATTCTTGGTGGTGAATATTCAGAATAATTACTAAATTAAACAATGGTGTTTTACATCATAAAATAATTAATCATAAAGGAGTAAAAATGAGTAAAATTAAAACTACTTTAATTGGCTTAGCTTTGATTATTGCAATTAGTTCAACAGCTTTTGCAAACGGATTAAGTCTTAACAGTGTTGGTGCAAGAGCACTTGGAATGGGTGGTGCGTTTGTTGGAGTAGCAAATGATGCTACAGCAATCTATTGGAATCCTGCTGGTTTAGCCGGGCAAGGTTCTTCAATTTTAGTTTTTGGTACAGACATTATGCCTATGGCAACTTACAAAATGGATTTAGCTGGTATTGATGCTAAAACAAATACAAAACATTATATTTCTCCAAATGCTTTTTTTAACTACAATATGGGTAAATTTTCTGTTGGTTTAGGTGTTTATGTTCCTGCTGGTTTGGGTGCTGAATGGAATTCTGCTGATTTCGGTTCTCCTGAAGGTTACGACTTTTTATCAAAAATTGGTGTTGTTAATATTTCACCAGCAGTTGCTTACAAAGTTACTGATAAATTTTCTGTTGGTTTAGCTGTTAATGTTTATTATGCAATGTTTGATATGAGTCAGCCAGCTATGATAAGTGCTACATCAGCTGTTCAATTTGAAGAAACTTCAACTGGATTAGGATATGGCGCAACTCTTGGTCTAAAATATGAACTAAATGAAATGTTTACTTTTGGTGCTACTTTTAGAACAAAAACTAATGTTACTATGAATGGAACTGCTAAAAATCCAGCATTTGCTTTTTATAGTGCCCCAACTGAAAGTAAATTTGATAGAGATGTTGCATGGCCAACTTGGATTGCTGGTGGTGTTGCTATTAGACCAAATGATAAATTAACAATTGCTTTTGATGGTCAATTAAGTATGTGGTCAGAAAATCAAGAATTAGTTGCTGTTTATGAGAATGCTATTTGGAAAAGCGCTATGTCTGGTGGTGGTGATACTTTTGAACTAAATTGGAAAGATGCTCTTCAAATTAGACTTGGTGTTGAATATTTGTTATCTGAAAATGTAGTTGGTCGTGTCGGTTATTATTATGATCCAGCTCCAGCTCCAGATGAAACAGTTAATGTTCTTTTCCCATCTTCAACAAATAACGTAGTTACTGGTGGTTTGTCATATAAAATGGGACAAATGTGCTTCACAGGTGCTGCAGAATATTTATTAGGTGCTGAAAGAGATATCGAAATGGTTGCTGAAAACGCAATGCCTGGCGTTCATCAAATGGATGTTTTTGCATTTAGTTTAGGTTTTACATATTTCTTAAAATAAAAACTATCTAAATATTAAGTTTCAAAAAACCCACGTTATAAGCGTGGGTTTTTAATTTATAAACATTTGGTGGGAAATAAAAATAAAAGCACAATTCCAATATCTTATTACTCAATTAAGATAATTACAAAAACGTAGCTCAAAAATAGTTTTATTCTTCCATAACCAGTTTTAACTTTGGATTTCTCCCAACTAAATTTTACTAATGCTTTCATTTCTGGAAGTAGATTAAAAATATTTTCAACTTCGGTGGCATATTCATTCTTTTTTTTATTCAATATTCTTTGCAGAAATTTTATTGTGTAAGGAGCGATTAATAAAAACCAAATTAAGGTTATCGAAATTGAACGAATAACCATAATTGCTATTTTAATTGGAAGGTTAGATTCAAATGATGAAGTTGTATACGAAAGCACAATTAGGAATAAAGCTAATGAAAAGAATAAAATTCCCGACAATTTACTAAACCATTTTTTACTTTTCCGCTTCATTTTAACTATTTCGGAAGTGCTTTCTGGAACAATTTGGCTTAAATCAATATCATGAGCAAAATTAGAAACCCATTTTGGAATTCTTATTGCTATAATTCCAGAAGAAATTCCACCCAAAATGTGAATAAATACATAAACCAGAATAATTAAATAGCTAAATGAAATATTCAAATTGGAAGAAATGAAAAACTGATTTAGCACAAATTTGATAAAAATATCAATC
>PCUD01000172.1 GCA_002786785.1 Ignavibacteriales bacterium CG18_big_fil_WC_8_21_14_2_50_31_20
CTAAAATTGGAAAGAAAATTTATGACGCTAACTTAACCGAAATGGATAAATATTGGGAAGAGAGTAAGAATAAGCTATAATTTGGTGAGATTTTTAATTCTTCAACTTTTTTTAATTTTGAGTTCTCAGCCCAATCTAAAAACATTTTTAATGCAGATAAATAGTTCTTTATAGTTTGTGTGGAATAATTTTTAATAATTATTTGTTTATTGAACTTATCTGTAATTTCTTGTCTTTTCATATATATTATTATATCTTTCGTAATATAATTAACTAAATATAACATATAGTCCCACTATATTCAATAGATATATTGAGACGTTACAGGCAAGCTTAAAAAAAGTGCTTCGTTCCAATTTTTTAATTGAAAGAATATGGAAAATAGAAAAAAATTAGATGACCTGATTCTTAAAAATAAAGAACTGGCATCAAAACTGTTTGTTATTCACCAAGAACTTGTCTTTCAAAACGAGGAGCAAGAGAAACGTGCAGCAGAATTATTGATTGAAAATAAAGAACTGGCATCAAAACTGTTTGCTATTCACCAAGAACTTGTCTTTCAAAACGAGGAGAAAGAGAAACGTGCAGCAGAATTATTGATTGCAAATAAAGAACTTGTCTTTCAAAACGAGGAGAAAGCAAAAAGAGCAGAAGAGTTGATTATTGCAAACAATAATCTTGAGCAGTTTGCATATATCGCTTCTCATGACCTTCAGGAACCGCTTCGCACAATATCGAATTACATGCAAGTTTTCGAAGAGGATTATTTAAGCCAGCTAGATGAAAATGCTAAAAAATATCTTTATGAAGTAAAAGCCGCATCAAATAGAATGAGTGTTTTAATCAAATCTCTTTTGGATTTTTCACGATTAGGGCTTAACCTTAATCTCATTGAGGTTGATTGTAATCAACTGCTTAAGGACGTGATTTCTGACCTTCAAACGATAATTAAAACTTCAAATACTGTAATTGAAGTAGCAGAAATGCCCAAACTTAATCTTTACGAACCTGAATTCCGACAACTTTTCCAAAATCTCATCGTTAACGCCATTAAATATCAAAAAAAAAATAATCAACCAAAAATTCGCATTCGTTCCGAGAAAATGAATAATAAATGGAAATTCTCCATTACTGATAATGGAATAGGAATCGCGCCTGTTCATTTCAAAAAAATATTTGACATCTTTCAACGTATTCACAATAATGAAAATATATATGAAGGAAAGGGTATCGGACTTGCAAACTGCAAAAAGATAGTTCAAATGCATTCCGGAGAAATCTGGGTTGAATCGGTTTTAGGAAAAGGAACAACATTTAATTTTACTATTTTAAACAGAGTATTATGAAAACAAAAGCAATGTGTATCATGCTTGTTGATGATGACAAGAATGACAATTTCTTTCATGAAAGAGAAATTAAAAAAAACAATATAGAAACAATTGTTATTGTGGAAGAATCTGGGACTGGAGCATTAAAATATTTAAAATCAATGATTGATAAAAAAAAGATTGAGCCTGCTCTAATTTTTCTGGATATCAATATGCCTGGTATGAATGGTTGGGAGTTTCTGGAAGAATACAATAATCTGCCTAAAGAAATTCAAAGTAAAGTAATGATAATAATGCTCACAACTTCCGTCAGACCAGAAGATATAGAAAGGGCAGAGTCTTATGAATTTGTTTTGGACTATATAACAAAGCCCCTGACTAAAGAAAAAATGAAAGACATTAATGATAAATATTTCAAATAATATCAATACAAAAGCCAGCCTGTAACACGCGGTATAAAACATTGGGGTTTAAGTGGTTAAATCAAGCGTTCTGCCCCGCATTGGCGTTTGTGTCGGCGGATACAGACGAAGCCCGCAATCCCCAACGTTTCATACACGCAAACGTTAGTGGCAATTATAACGAAGACTAATAAATATGAAAAAGATATTATTTATTGTAATTTTAATTTTAGGTTCTCAAACCGGATTTTCACAACAGAACACTGTACAAACTGATAGTATTAAAAATATGGAAAAACAAGATATATTAGGATTAAGAACGACTATCTACAATGTCGGGGATATTAATGAGGCAAAAAAATGGTACGCTAAAGCATTTGGAATTGAACCATACTTTGACGAACCTTTCTATGTCGGATTTAATATTGGTGGTTATGAACTTGGACTTCTTCCAGAGGAGAACCCGACAACTGAAAAACCTGAAAGTGTCTTTACTTATTGGGGAGTGAACGAAATTGAAAAAGTTTATAATCACTTTCTTGATTCTGGTGCTATTGAGCATGAAAAACCGCATAGTGTTGGCGGACCTCTTATGGTCGCATCAGTTAAAGACCCTTGGGGAAATATAATCGGATTGATTTATAATCCTGCATTTAAGTTAAAAGAGTAATCGAAAAGTATGGCTTCAGATAGAGAGTTTGTAGAGTTTGTCGTTGGTCAAATTGAAAATGCTGGTAAAATTATTGCCAAAAGCATGTTTGGGGAATATGGATTATTCTCAGACAAGAAAATTTTTGCACTTATATGCGACAATAAACTATTCATAAAACCAACCGAATCCGGAAGATTATTTATTAAAAATATCGTTGAGGCACCACCATATCATGGAGCCAAACTGAGTTTCCTTATTGAAGAAAAATTGGACGATCGAGAATGGATTAGCCATTTAGTTAGGATTACTGTCAAAGAACTTCCCGAACCTAAACCGAAAAAGAGAAAAAGTAAGAAAAAAACAAAATGAAAGAATAAAAGCCGCTAACAATGTATAAAAATAATAGCCGAGACAATAGTAAATTCAAAGGCTGTAGCCAGCTTCAACTTTCTTGTAACTTGATAGGAAATCGCCCGCAATCCCTTACTGGACATACAGCCAAACGTTTTGTGCTTAATTTAAGCAGAAACATTTGTAAATAAATAGTAGGTGTAATATGAGAAACATTATTTTTTACTTAGTAATATCCATTTTGCTAGTTGGATGTTCAAAGTCTTATAATGGCGAATTGATTTTTGTTGAAGCTAGCCTTGAAGATAATTTTGAATACCCGTATTTTCTATTCATTCCAAATAATGCTATTCAAAATGAAAAAGTTTTTGTTATAATTGAACCTAATAATTCCGGTTTTGTAGATGATGATTTGCAAAAGCATATTGAAAAAGCAGAGAGAACAGCAACTAAAGACTTTTATTTGGGAAATTATGTAGCACAAGAACTAAAATACCCACTTCTTGTTCCTGTATTTCCACGCTCCAAAAGCGAATCAAACATATATACGCATTCATTAGATAGAGATGTAATGTTGCAAAAAGGAAATAAATTGGAAAGATTGGATAAACAATTAATCGAAATGTTTAAAGATGCTCAATCAATACTAATAAATAAAAATATTCAAACACATCCTCAGTTTCTTTTAGTAGGCTTTTCTGCTTCTGCTACATTTGCTAATAGATTTACTTTAATTAATCCTGAAAAAGTTTTTGCTGTTGCTGCCGGAGGTTTAAATGGATTATTGATGTTGCCTGCTGATACATTAGAAAATGAAGTTCTTAATTACCCTATTGGAACAAACGATTTAAAAGCACTTACAAATAAGTCATTTACAAAAGATTTATTTAATAAGACTCCTCAATTCTATTTCATGGGAAAACTTGATGAAAATGATGCTGTACCATATAGTGACGCCTTTGGTCAAGTAGAAAGAGAGCAGATTTATAGGCTTTTAGGTGAGCAAATGCAACCTGAAAGATGGAATAATTGTACACAAATTTATAGAAATTTAAATGTGAATGGCACTTTTTTATCCTATGAGGATGTTGGGCATGAACATCCAGAATCAATTAAGAACGAAATAATTAAATTCTTTAGAGAAGTAATTAAGAAAGGAAATGTGCAAAAATGGAATTAACACGAAAACAAAAAGAAGAAATAGAAAAAGCGGGTGCAAGATTTTTGCTCAGGCGTCGTCCTCCTGAAGAAATACGTAATAAAGTTGACCTTGCTTATCGTATTGAAGGACAAAGTGTTTTTATCTACGAAATTAGGCCTAAATGGGATAATGAAAAAGTTATTATTGAAGAACAAATAGCAAAAGCAACTTATGTTGAGTCACAGAAGCACTGGAAAATATTTTGGATGCGTGGTAATTTGGAATGGATACTTTATGAGCCAATTCCTTATGTAAAACTTATTTCAGATTTTTTTGATATTGTTTCGGATGATGAAATGTTTTGCTTTTTCGGTTAGTAATTAGGTAAAACAAACATAATTACTTAACAAAAGTTAGAGGCAAACCCTACTAATGAGAATTTTAAATTCTCATAGCAAGTTGGTTATAGCTGCTTCAAAAACACAATTATAGTTATGGAACATTATCTACATAGATAATTGTACAATAAAAAATAAAAACATCATACAACCAAAAATATTTTAGTTTGTTCAATCCAAGTGTTATTTTTAATAATATTGCTAAACTTTCTTACCGAAAAATTTAATAAATAGGGTCAATCCAGCAAATATCAAAAGAATTGATATAAAAGGATTTAATCCATAAGCTGAAGGAATACTACCAAAAACAACACTAAATATTCCCACTGAAATTGCATATGGTAATTGAGTTTTAACATGATCAATATGGTTGCATTTAGAAGCAAGTGAACTCAAAATTGTAGTATCAGCAATTGGCGAGCAATGATCACCAAATACTGAGCCAGCAAGCACGGAGCTAATAACTCCAAGCAAAACGTTTTGCAAACTTTCGCTGTCCAATCCAAATATATTTCCAACGTGATAAGTTAATGGAATTACAATTGGCATTACAATTGCCATTGTGCCCCAACTTGTTCCAGTAGAAAAACCAATTGTAGCGCATATTATAAAAACAAGTGCAGGAAGTAACCGTGGGTCAATACTATCGCTTAAAAGTGAAATTATATAATCAGCAGTTTTCAAATCGTTTGTTACCGAGCTAATTGCCCAAGCAAAAACCAGAATAATTACAGCAATTAACATTGATTGAATTCCCTTTTGCCACGCTTCAATTGCATTATTAAGTGACAAAATCCTCTGTGAAACAGTCATTACAATTGCAACAATTGAGGCACCGAAACTTGCCCATAAAAGAGATGAAAAAGAATCAGCATGATTAATAATATTTTGGATAGAATATTCGGTAACTCCAGCTATATTAAGATTGTAGATGCCTGTTGCAGCAAGACTAAATATTGTTCCAAAAAGTATTACAAAAATTGGGATTGCACCATTGAACCATTTAGCATTTTCGGAATTAATCTTATTTTTAGTTTCTGATTCTTCTTCATTTAAAACAATCTTTTTATTACGAGCTGCTCTTTCAAATTTAAGCATTGGACCAAAATCACGCTGCATAAATGAAGTTAGAAAAACGAAATATATTGTGGCTATTGGATAAAAACTGTATGGAATTGCACTAATAAATACATCATACGCATTTTGTGTGGAGCCAATTGTAACTAAGCCATCAGAAATTAGACCAACTTCATAACCTACCCATGTGCTAATAATTACAATACTTGCTATTGGTGCAGCGGTTGAATCAACTATATAAGCTAACTTTTCTCGCGATATTTTTAGTTTATCAGTGATTGGTCGCATCATATTACCAATTATAAGCGAGTTTGCATAATCATCAAAAAATATCATAACGCCAAGCAGCCAGCTCGAAATCATTCCACTACGAGCGGTTTTAGCTAATTTTGTAATTTGCTGTGCAAGCCCAGCCGTGCCTCCATTGGCTGAAATAACACCAACAACTCCTCCAATTAATAATGTAAATACAATAATAAACATGTGATCTTTGTCTATCAACACATTTAACATTAGAGTATCGGCAAATCTTAAAAATGCAGTAAGTGGATCAAAATTGTAATAAATCAGGGCACCAGAAAAAATTCCAAGTGAAAGCGAAACAACAACTTGCCTAATTATTAAAGCCAAAAAGATTGCAATCAGTGGTGGAATTACAGAAAGCCAACCTGGAATTACGTTTATAAAACTTTGTTTTGGAGGAATAATATTACTCTTAACTAAATAATTACCCGAAATATCTATTGCAATTTTTTCAGATATTTTGCCTTCTACAACTTTCCAATTAAAATTATATGATTTATTCTGGTTAACAACCGATAATTCAACACTCTTAACCGAATCTGGAATATTTGTAATTAATATTTCAAAAGGAATTCCAGCTAAACTTAACTTTGGAATATCAAAACTCTGTGCCGAAAGTGATGATATAAATAGTATTAAAATAGAAAGAGTATACTTAATTTTAATCAACTTTAAATTCATTTATTGAAATTACTGTTTTAGTTGGTGCAATATATTGATGAATTATTTTAGAAACAAGACTGTGGCTTATGTGAGGGGAAAAATAAATGCCAAGCTAACTAACTACACAAATTAAGTACCGACCGCTGCTTCCTTCCGGACCTGACGGAGTTGAGTTTTAACCTGTTAGTTAGCGCCTGGCAAACTTTTAAAAATCAAGATTGAAAATATAGATAATAATATTGAGCTATTCAAAAATATGTTTAATTTTTTGATACTCCCTTTGCCAATTTAGTTCTTCAGATGCTGAAATGGTCTTTTGCTTATAATTACTTAGCTTATTTTTGTCATTAATTAATTGTTCTAATTTTGTTTTAATTTCCTCTGGATTATCTAAATTTACAATTTCACCAACTTCATAATCCAAAACTATTTTTTTCATCTGTGGTAAATCGCTTATTAATACTGGCAAAGCGGCCATTATATATTCAAACAGCTTATTTGGAAGTGCGTAATAATAACTTTTGCTAATATTTTCAATTAAAGCAATCCCAATATCTGCTGCGGCTGTATAATTTATCAGTTCGCTTTGCTCAATATTTCCAAGAAAATGGACACGATTATTAATACCCAAATCATTTGCTATTTTTTCATATTTTTTTTGAAAAATTCCCGTTCCAAGAACAATTAAGTTACAATTATTAATTTTTTGCATTGCATTTAGTAGTGGTTCAAATCCCCTTCCCTCAAGGATTACACCTTGATAAAGCATAATTGTGGATGTTTCTGGAATACCCAACATTTTTCTAAAATCTTTTTTATAAGATGCTTTCTGCTTCAAAGGTAAATTTCTGATCACAACAGTATTGTTTATGTTGTAAAACCCTTGTAGAAACTCGGCATCACCATCTCCAGTAACCAAAACTTTATCTGTTCTTTTTATAAAAAACTTTTCCAAATTACTAATGATTGATTGCACAGCAGGTCTATTTCTGAGTACTGCAAGGAAAGCATAAAATTCCCTACTATTATAATACAATTTGGCTTTATTCAATTTTGCAAAAAATGTAACCAATGGAAGTGTAAAAATATCTTCAGCTATATAAATTGATGATTTAGATTTTGATAACTCTTTAAAAAGTATTGAAATGAATTTTAGATAATAAAGTAGCGAGTTTTTAGTTTTTATCAATTTAAAAATTGAAACATTGCCCAACACTGTTTTGAAATTTGGAGTTGTCCAATCGAATGAAATTACTTTAACTTCAAATCCATCAGAAATTAACGAATTAGTTAAATTTGTAACTCGCGTATCAAAATTTGCATTTCCAAGAAAAGAAATTGTAACCGATTTTTTTTTCTTAGCAAGTTGAGTTGCTTCAGTTTGTCCGTTCTTATTCAACTCACCTTTCATGATTATAACTTAATACTAAGTGTATTTCTCATTACAGTTTTTGCGTCAAATTTTTCTTTGAAATCAATTAAGCCCATACTTGGAGTCATTGGATTTTCGGCTTTAGTGTCTTGCGAAACACCAATATCAACGTAGCTATATCCATTATCGGTTGAATATTTAACTACTTCATACATTATTCTATGAATTGGTTTTATGTGTTCATAATTATAATCTAACATATTGTAAAAACAAAGTGCGCAGGTTTTATTAACAAAAAACATTGAAGAGCCGGCAATTGGAATATCTTTGTAGTAGAGCATAAATAATTTTAAATGATTAGGTAAAAGCTCTTTCAATCTTATTAGTTCTTCTAAGCTGTGAGTTGGTTTAACATTATGGCGTGCTTTATTGCTCAATAAAATTGGGTAAAATTGGTCATATCTTTCGTTAATTTCTATACGAATATCGGAATCGCGGAAAGTTTTTCTAATGTTGCGGCGAACAGTTGGTTGAAATCGTGAAATAATATCTGTTTTTTTATCAAGTTTAATTGCACTACTTATATAATGAAGTGAATATCTGAAACCTAACCACAGCATAGCAAAATCAAGATTTTGATTTGGCTTATCTTCGTAAACAACAGGTGCAGCTGTTAATTCAAACTCAGTAATTTTATTTACATTTGCATAAGTAAGCAAAGTGGAAACAATTTCAAGTGCTTTTTCAAATTTAATATCCTTTGTTACAATTGAGCCATAACTTGCTCCAATTGGAGATTCAAACTTGCTGCCTCTTAAAGAACCAGGTAAGAGTGCAACTATTTCACCATTTTCAATAAAAATTAAATGATTAAAAGTAAACTTACCTTCAGCATGATAATCGAAAAATTTTTGTAAGTGAAAGAGAGTTCCATTGTTTGATTCTTCAACAAATTTATCCCATCTTTCTTTCCACTCTTCAGAGTATTTAATTATTTTCATATAACCAACAATTAATTAAATGTGTACATTAAGGATATTGTATGACCAGCGCCGAGTCCATAAGAATATGGTGTAAAAGCATAATCAAAATTAATCCCTTGCCAATAAACGCCTAAGCCAGCTGTTAATCCTTTGGCTTCATATCCAGACATATAACCCATTCTAATAGCAATTAGATTATCATAAAACACTTCTCCACCAGCGTGAGCATGAGTTTCATCTGTATCAATGTATTTTTGAACACCTCCAATAACACTAACAACTGAGTTAATTTCTTGTAAATTAAAATTGTAAGAAGCTCCCGCTCTAAAATCGGTTGGAAGTTTTGTTACTTCATTTCTTAGCTCTGACAGAGATCCAATATTTTTTAGTGATGCTCCAAAATTTAATCCTTCAATAATATTTTTGTAACTAACTCCAAAATCAAAAACATAACCGCTTGATTCATCAGAAAGCAAATTTTCGTAAACATATTTTGCAGTAATACCAAAAGAAATATTTTCCAACACATTTATTCCGGTTGATATTGAGCCAAACATATAGTGAGCATTAAAAGTTGATTGAGGAACATCAGAGGCAATTGTTCTAACTTCAATATCAGAAACAGATGTATTATTAAACCCAAATGCAAATGGAAGTCCAAATAAACTAAAACTTGCTCCAACTAATTGAGTTGACATATCCTGAATTGATTGAATATGAGTTAACATAATTTGCGGATTTTGAGAATCAACTAAAAGGGCTGGATTGTAATTTAACGCTGTTAAGTCATTTACTCCAACAACACCTAAGTCACTCATTGCAACATTACGTGCACCAAATCCATTTTTTAGAAACGAAACTCCACTACTGCCTGCACTTTGGGCAAAAATGGATGTAGCACTTATTAAAACTAAAACCAATATTTTTTTCATATTTTACATTTCCCAAGTCATTAAATGGTGTTATTTTTTGAAACGAAGAAATCTGGAGAAGATTACTTCATCCCAAATAACAGGATTTGCAATGACGTTTATCTAACCAATTTAATTTTTTAAAATTCCAACTTAAAAGTTAATATCTATTCCAATAATATGCTGGTCAAAAGAGGAATATGGCTCAACAACAAAAGCATAATTAACGCCAATATTTATATTAACTACATTGTAAAAATACGAAAATCCTAATGAAGGACGCGAAGGAATTGAAGTGTTGCTTAAATCATATTTATCCAAACCACCTCTTAGGAAAAGGCCTTCGTAAATTCCATATTCCAAGCCAAAACGCAAATAATTATTACCGACGCTTGTGTTTTCAAGTTCTAAAGCTGCAATAAGATTATGCTGGTTCAGAAAATATGAAACTCCAATTTTTCTTAACATAGGAAATTTTTCATCTACAGAACTTCCATCTTGTCCATAAATTATTGCTGTATCCCATTCATATTTGCTTAATAAATCTGCAACCATTGCTGAAATGGTAATTCTTTCATTTACTCTGTATAATGCACCGATATCAATTCCAAAAGTATTTGTGCTTACTTTATCATACAATTTGGAATAATAAAATTTTGCTGTAAAGCCAATTGTAAGTTTATCAGTAAATTGATTTGCTAATGAAACAAAAAACTGATTTTCGTACGGGTTTAGTTCACCAGTAACATTACCTTGGTTGTCTCTCTCGAAAAAATTTGAAACACTTGCATTAATTATTCCAGCACTTAAACCAGCAATTCTCTTTTTACTAATAAAATTTCCTAAACTATCTTTCTTGCCAAATTCAAATTTACGAGTAAAACTAAGAAAATTTAGATTTCTATCTAATGACAAAAATGAATATGAAGTTTGGAATGAATTGTTTTCCTGATACACAGAAAGCGCTGGGTTATAAAAAGCAACTTTATCGCCAGTAATTACGGATGACATTGCATTTCCCATTCCCATTCCTCTTGCACCAAAACCCATGCGGGAAAAGGAGCCAGGCATACTTGCAATTTCGCTGAATTGATTTGATTGAGCAAATGACATAGTGGTAAAAAGCAAAGCTATTATTATATTTATTTTTTTATTTATCATTTCAACACCATAATTTTACCAAAAAGCGGTTTGCTAAGAGCATCAGAATCAATTCTGTAGAAATAGACTCCATTTGTAACAATTTTCCCAGATTCATCTTTGCCATCCCAAAACTCAAACTGCCCACCTATACCGCGAGGTGTATTTTGCACAAGCGTTCTTACTAATTCCATCCCAAAATTCATAATTCTAATTGTAACATCTGAAGCAGAACTTAAACCATATTTGATTTTAATTAATTCTTGCGAAGGGGAAAAAGGATTAGGAAATGCATAAGTTTCATCCAATTTAATGTCGTTTGAAGCAAGATAAACTTTCCATTCACCTTCCCAAAAACCATTTGTTTCGCTTAACCTTGCTAATCCATTATTTGATCCAACCCAAATATAATAATCCGTTGCATTTAGCCTATTTGAAGCAGCAGAAATAAAAATATTTGTGACAATAGGAATTTTTGAATACGTATCTTTTATGGATGTTGGTTGAACCCAAGTATTTCCATTGTTTTTGCTACGGAATATTCCTTTATCAGTTGGAACCATTACATGAAAATCTGAGGCATTAAAATATTTGAATCCCAAATTATGTGCACGTTCATCGGGTAAAGTTACTTCCCAATTTTCTCCACCATCAGAAGAATGACTAACTGCATAAAATTCTTCTAAACCTTCAGCTTTCCAAGTTGCAGCCCAAATTGAGTTATTAGCTTTGTTATATCCTAATCCAACAGCAAAATTTCCACTAATTGGATTTGCTTGATTTTGATGATTAAACTTTTTCCAGGAAATTCCATTATTGGTAGATTTATTAATCCCACCCGAAGTACCTACATAAAGCGTTGAGTCGTTTACAGAAATCACAGAAAACACGCGGTGATTTAACCACGATTCTTTACCAAACTTTCCGGCAACAGGCTGAAGACTGAAATCTAATATGTCATTTGGACTAATAAAATCAAGATTATCTGGAGGAAGGATAACTCTTTCCCAAGTTACTCCCATATCAGATGATTTTCGCAATCCACCAGCAAATGATGAAATCCAAATTGTATTTTTTGTAAATGCAATATCGTAGCTAATGTTATTAATTTTAGTTGTTACAGGCAATGCGCGCAAAGTATTTATTCCATAAGTAATTGAGGAATCACCAGGACTATCAACTGGTTGTTGAATAGAAGTCCAAGTAATGCCATTATCAGTTGAATATTTAATTCCAGTTCCTTCTGGAAGATTTTCCCCATTAACTTCAGTAGTCTTTCCAGTAGTTGCCCAAATGATACCGTTGTTATAACCTATTGCAGTTATACCATCTTCACCAAAAGGTTCTCGTTGATAATAATTTGTCCAATTCTCACCATTATCTTCTGATAAACTCAACCCACTTGAAGTGCCGAGAATTATTAAATTATCAGTAGCAATAATATCTATAATTGAATTACTTGATGGTGTCACATCCTTTATTGATTGCGAACCTTCAATTTTGGAAAGTTTCTTATCATCAAGTTGGAAGCTTTTGGGTGAGTACTGACCAAATACTACCATCGTAATAAAGAACAATACTAATATTTGTTTTATCATTTTACCACCACGTTATGAGTAATCATATTGCTTAATTCTCCTCTTCTATCACGAGCCCAAAATTCAAATTTTCTTTCACCAACTGCATCGTGAAAGATATTTTTAAGAGAGTAAATTCCATCTCCAGCAACTAAATCACCGTGCAAAGTATTACCATCATCAAATAAAATTACTCTCATTGCAGAAGGATTGTTTGGAGAATAGAAATCTGTATAAACGGAATCAATATCTCCAATTCCATTTTCATCGGAGACTAAAATTGATAGAATAAATTCTTTATCATTTACAAGAGTGTCTCGTAAAATTGGACTTTCGTCAGTATAATAAAATAGAGGATTTGAAATTATTGGTGCAACATTACCTTGCATATTATCATATGCAAAATCATGAGAAGCAATTTTTTTCTCATCTTGTGATTCCGTTTGATAAAAATAATCGATAGTATAGTTTATACTTGGCATTAAACTATCCATCGGAATTGAGGCAGTGTACTCATTATCTCCAGCTTTCGTCATATCCTGGTGGTATGTAATATCAAAAGTTCCATCCTGTGAACCGATTTTAACCCAAACAGATAGAAGATATTTTGAATCAGAAAAAGTGATTGAAGTGACCAACTTTGTATTTGCTCCAGAATATGATAAAGTATTTGGTGCTTCAATATTTGTAACATTAAATTCGCCCAAACTTGGGTCGATTAATCCATCCTCAACTCCATCGCACCCAAAAAATAAAAGTGCGAAAAAAAAGATAATTAATAATTTTTGCATTTGTTTTCTCATTTTATTGAAATTTAATTACAGAGGTATGATGAAGAAAAAGATTGAAATAAAGTAAACATATCATAATAGAATTGCTCTGTAAAAGTTATTTAATATAGTACATTCAAAATTTTTAACAATTATAGTAGCAATTTTTCTATAAAATATTTCCTT
>PCUD01000053.1 GCA_002786785.1 Ignavibacteriales bacterium CG18_big_fil_WC_8_21_14_2_50_31_20
CTAAAGACTTGGTTGAAGATTAATGAGAATTATTTTCACAAAAAACTCGTGGGAAGATTATACTTCTTGGGTAAACGAGGATAAAAAAACACTTCAAAAAATAAACACACTAATCAAAGATATTCAAAGAAATCCATTTGAAGGCAAAGGAAAACCGGAACCTTTAAAATATGATTTAGCCGGCTTTTGGTCTAGACGAATTGACAGAGAACATAGATTAGTTTATAGGTTTGAAAATAACGAAATATTGATTTATAGCTGCAGGTATCATTACGATTAATAGTATAAAAATTAATAAAACTACTATTTTCAAAAAAACACTCTCTTCTCTTTGGTTTAATTAAACTAATTAACTTCCCAAATTTGTTGAATCTCGCATAGCTTTTTATTAGCAATAATTATTTTCCCCATGTGGATGACTTATTTGGATAAATCTGAAATAATTATATTAATTGTGTAATTAAGCGGTTTTATCTTTGTCTTGCACACATTATAAATTGCTTCCGCATTTATGTCAAAGTATTGATGTGCAATAATATCTCGCAAACCCATGACCTTTTTCCATTCAACTTCAAAATAATTTTGAAGTAAATCTGAATTGGTGACTTTATCTAATTTTTTTACTGATTCTCCTATTGCACTTAATAACATACAAGCGGCATCAAGTTTTTCCATTCCCTCTGGAGAATCTGTAAAATCGGTAACATAATGAATTGTTTCTAATCGTTTAATCAGTGTTTCCGTGGCTGATTTAAGTTGGATGAGAATTTCAAGAGCTAACTCTTTATCATACATAGATAACGTCCTTGTCAATTCTTCTTTTCAAAAAACTATTCATAGTTTCTCGGTAGCTAATAATATCTACTGGAAGTTGAAGTATTTCTTCAAGATTTTGTTTAATTCCAATTAACTTAAATAAATCTTGCGATTCCATTTTAACTACAATATCAACATCACTCTCTACATCTGATTCATCTCTAGCAACTGAACCAAAAATACCAATTTTCAGAATTCCAAATTCCTTTGCCCTATTATTTTTGAAATCTTCTATTCTGCTAATAATCTCCGAACGACCCATTAGAATTCTCCAGACTATTTTTAGTTTATAAAATATTAAAGCTAAACTAATTTAAGAAATCAAGTATTAACTTCCCAAATTTGTTGAATCTAGCTTTGCTTTTTCTTCAAAATATTTAATTTGTTTTTTATAGTTTTCCATTTGTCTAAACTTTACTTCTTCTTTTTCGTGATTTACATCATTAAAAATATATTCAGATTTGCCGCCATAAATAATTCCGAAAACGAGTGTGAAAATTCCTACAAGTAATCCAACTGAGGCACCAACTAAGGCAGCGCCTAAATCACCTCCATCACCCGCAAGCTTTACAAAAATTAAAGCTGAAAGAATTGTAGTTCCAAATCCAAGGAAAAAACCTTCAGCAATGGCTCCAATCCAATGTTTTATTACAACTTTTTTAACAACAGTAAGTGGTGAAGAAAGTGTATCATTTTCCGCGCAATAATAAAGTGAGTCACCTTTTACATTAGCATAGTTAACGGAGAGATCATCTCCATTCAGAAAAATTATTTTAGAGCTGTTTTTTGCGCAATAATAATTGAATTTACTATAATCTCTTTTTGCAATATCTTTTTGAGTTGCAAAATTAGTGGCAGAACAGCTAATGGTTAAAATTGATATAATCAAAATCATAGTTATTATTTTATAACTCATACATATTCCTAAATTTAATCGAGTAAGTTAACTACCCAAATTTGTTGAATCTCGTTCAGCTTTTATTTTGTGGTAATTCTTATAATATTCAATTTGTTCATAATTTGCTTTATCATTAAAAATGTATTCAGTTTCACCATAATAAATTGTTCCTAAAACGAGAGCGACTAATCCAAGTGCAGAGCCAATTGTTAGACCAACTAATAAACCTCCTAAACTATCTCCATAAATTGCACCAGCAGAAAAACCAGAAACAAAAAAAAGTAACGATTCCCATAAAAAATCCAGATGCAATTTTTTTCCCTAATTGGGATATTTCCACTCTTTCAATTGTAGTCAAAGGAACTGATAATGTATCTAAAACAGCAACGTAGTGCAAAGAATCATTTTTTACAAAAACATACTCAGCCTCAATATCATCTCCATTCAATAAGAAGATTGTAGAATTATGTTTTGAAGCCAAATAATTAAACATACTATAATCTCTATTACCAACATTAGGCTCAGTCGCAAAATTAATAGTAGAACAACTAACAGAAAGTATTGCAAAAATTAGGATTAAAACTAATGACTTAAAGCCCATAACAGTCTCAATAAATTGATAAAATATTTGTAACAATATAATAAAAAGGAGAAACTTATCGGCATGTAATTTCAATCTTGACATTATTTTCCAGATTGATTATGTTTGATATACAAATTTAAATTATGTAATGAAAATGAGTTAATTAGCTAATTATTTTAAGTTAAAACTCTAGGAGAAAGTTAATGGAAGTTGCATCTGGAAAAAGTGAAAAATCATTATCAGATGAAAAATTAATAAATGAATTTACCGATTCGGAATATAAATGGGGATTCGTTACTGATATTGAATCCGATGATTTTGCAAAAGGATTAAGCGAAGATGTTGTTCGTAAAATTTCTGCAATAAAAAATGAGCCTGAATGGATGACAGAATATCGTGTAAAAGCATATAAGCATTGGTTAACATTAAAAGAGCCCAAATGGGCAAATGTTAAATATCCAGAAATTGATTTTCAAGATATCCGTTATTATTCCGCACCCAAAAAGCAGCCACAATTGGAAAGTTTGGATGAGGTTGATCCAGAATTATTAAGAACATTTGAAAAACTTGGAATTCCAATTGAAGAACAGAAAAAATTTGCAAACGTTGCTGTTGATGCGGTTTTCGATTCAGTTTCTGTAAAAACAACATTTCAAGCTACTTTAAAAGAAAAGGGAATTATATTTTCTCCACTTTCAGAAGCTTTAAAAGAACATCCAGAATTGGTAAAAGAATATTTTGGTTCAGTTGTTCCATATACGGATAATTTTTACGCATCACTAAATGCTGCAGTTTTTAGCGAAGGTTCGTTCGTTTATATTCCAAAAGGAGTTCGTTGCCCAATGGAACTTTCCACATATTTCAGAATTAATGCAATGGATACTGGTCAGTTTGAGCGAACTTTAGTTATTGCTGATGAAGGCGCGTATGTTAGTTATCTTGAAGGCTGCACAGCTCCAATGCGTGATAACAATCAATTGCACGCTGCTGTTGTTGAATTAGTTGCACGAAAAAATGCCGAAATTAAATATTCCACTGTCCAAAACTGGTATCCAGGCGATAAAGATGGAAAAGGTGGAATTTACAATTTTGTTACTAAACGTGGAGTTTGTGATGGCGACAATTCAAAAATTTCATGGACTCAAGTTGAAACTGGCTCCGCTATTACTTGGAAATATCCAAGTACAATTTTAAAAGGAGATAATTCAATTGGTGAATTTTATTCGGTTGCTGTTACAAACAATTTTCAGCAAGCAGATACTGGAACTAAAATGATTCACCTTGGAAAGAACACAAAAAGTACAATTGTTTCAAAAGGTATTTCTGCAGGACGAAGCAATAATTCCTATCGTGGATTGGTGAAAATTGGAAAAAATGCTGATGGTGCCAGAAATTATTCACAATGCGACTCAATGTTAATGGGTGATAAATGTGGTGCTCACACTTTTCCATATCTTGAAATAGATAACAACAATTCTACAGTTGAGCACGAAGCAACAACCTCCAAAGTTAGTGAAGACCAAATATTTTATCTTAACCAAAGAGGAATATCAACTGAAGATGCAGTAAACTTAATTGTAAATGGATTTTGCAAGGAAGTATTTAAACAGCTTCCAATGGAATTTGCAGTAGAAGCAACAAAACTTTTAGCACTTAGTCTTGAAGGAAGTGTTGGATAAAGATACGAGAATCGAAAGTCGTGAATCGTGAATTGGAATTAATGCAGATTGTTTGTAATCTGCGATTAAAAATGAGAAATATTAGGAAATAAAATGATATCAATTAAAAATTTAAAAGCTGAAATTGACAATAAAGAAATTTTACGTGGACTTGATCTGCAAGTAAATGCTGGTGAAGTTCATGCAATTATGGGACCAAACGGTTCTGGAAAATCAACTCTGGCAAATGTTTTGACGGGGAACGAAAATTACGAAGTAACAAGTGGTGAAGTGACTTTTAATGGCAAAAATTTACTTAATCTCGCTCCAGAGGATAGAGCACGAGAAGGATTATTTCTTGGCTTCCAATATCCTGTAGAAATTCCAGGCGTAAGTAATGCAATGTTTTTACAGACAGCTATTAACGAAATTAGAAAGTATAATAACCAAGAAGAAATTACTCCAAAAGAATTTTTAGCTAGAATGAAAGAAAAAGCAAAAGTTGTAGGAATGGATAGTTCATTAATTAGTCGTTCTGTTAATACAGGTTTTTCTGGTGGTGAGAAAAAGAAGAATGAAATATTTCAACTTCTAATGTTAAATCCAAAACTTGCTATTTTAGATGAAACAGATTCTGGGCTTGATATTGATGCGCTTCGCACTGTATCGCAAGGCGTTAACGAATTTAAAAATAAAGATAACGCAGTAATTCTTGTTACGCATTATCAACGTTTACTTGATTATATAATTCCAGATTTTATCCATGTTTTATATAATGGAAAAATAATTAAATCTGGTGGAAAAGAGTTGGCTCTTGAGCTTGAAGAGAAAGGTTACGATTGGATTACAAAAGGTGAAAAATAATGAGTGTTGAAGTACAAAAGAGAAATCCAATTGAGAATTTTGTTGCAAGTGCTGAAAGTATTTGTGAACTTAACCAAAATATTAAACTCAAAGAAATACAATTACTGGCAAAAAATAATTTGCTTAATTCTCAATTCCCAACTCTTAAAACAGAGGAATGGAAGTACACAAATCTAAAAAAATTGTTGAGTTATGATTTTGCAAACTCATCAAGCATGGATAATGTTGTCGTTTCAAATAATGAAATTGATAAACTTAAATCCAGTTCTTTTGATTCCCATTTACTTGTTTTTGTAAATGGAATATTTGAGAAAGAGCTTTCGGACTATTCTGAACTTTCAAATCAAATATTTATTAGCACAATAGCAGAGGCGTTTGAAAGTGATAATGAATTAGTTGAAAAATATTTTTCAAAAATATCAATGGAAAATACAGCTTTCGATTTCCTTAATTTATCAAATTTTGTTGGTGGATTGTTTATACATATTCCTAAAAATGTTGTTATTGAAAAACCAATACAAATATTAAATATTACTGGTAATGCTGTGGATATTTCATTTAGCTCTTCGCGTAATTTAATTATTGCTGATGAAAACAGTGAATCTACTTTTGTTCAAAAACATGTTGGATTAAAAGGTGAAATTTATTTTAATAACATTTCAACTGAGATATATGTTGAAAAAAATGGGATACTAAATTTCTACAATTTGCAGTTGGATAATGATGATTCGTATCATTTTGAAAAAACAGATGTTATTCAAAATAGAGATAGTCAATTTCATCATTATAATTTTACATTTGGTGGAAAGTTAGTCCGTAATGACATAAACGCAAAACTTGATGCTGAAAACATTGAGTGTACATTAAATGGATTGTATATTGCAAACGATAGTCAGCATATTGATAACTCTACTTTTATAGACCACGCAAAGCCACACAGCACAAGTAATCAATTATATAAAGGTATTTTGGATGATTCATCTCACGGAGTTTTTGCTGGTAAAATTCTGGTTGCGAGAGATGCACAATTAACAAACGCATATCAGAATAGTAATACAATTCTTTTATCAAAAGAAGCAAAAGTTGATACAAAGCCACAATTAGAAATTTATGCAGATGATGTAAAATGTACTCATGGCGCAACTGTTGGTCAGCTTGATGAATCTGCTTTGTTTTATATTTTATCTCGTGGAATTCCACGAGAGAAAGCAAAATCAATGCTTATTGCAGCATTCGCAGAAAGTGTTCTTTCCGATTTAAAAATTGATGCACTAAAAATTGAGATAAGTCATTTAATATTTGAACATCTAAACAGAGATGAAATTTTATGATAAGCTTTAGTCAAGAAAATGATATTATAGTTAAAGAATCTAAATATAGAAAATTTGACGTAAACGAAATTAGAAGAGATTTTCCAATTCTTGAAAGGAAAGTTAACGGCAAGCCTTTAGTTTATTTTGACAATGCTGCCACAACCCAAAAACCAAATGTTGTTATTGATAGTATGACACATTACTACCGCTATGAAAATGCCAATATTCATAGAGGTTTACATTTTTTAAGTGAAGTTGCAACTGAGCAATATGAAAATTCGCGACTAAAAGTGAAAGAGTTTATAAATGCAATGTCGGCTTCCGAAATTATTTTAACAAAAGGAACAACCGATGGAATAAATCTGCTGGCAAACACAATGTGTAGAGCTGATTTGCTGAATGAAGGTGATGAAATTATAATTTCCCACATGGAACATCACGCAAATATTGTTCCTTGGCAATTGCTTTGCGATAGAAAGAAAACTAAACTTGTCGTAATTCCAATTGATGACAACGGTGAATTAATGATGGATGAATACAAAAAACTTATTTCTCCAAGAACAAAGCTTGTATCCATTGTTCATACATCAAATACACTTGGAACAGTAAACCCCATTAAGGAAATAATTGAAATTGCTCACAAAAATAATATTCCAGTTATTGTCGATGGGGCACAAGCCGTTGGTCATCAAAAAATTGATGTTCAAGAATTGGATTGCGATTATTTTGTGTTTTCAGGTCACAAGCTATTTGGTCCAACTGGAATAGGTGTTTTATATGGAAAAGCAGAATTGCTAAATAAGCTTCCCCCATATCAAGGTGGTGGTGATATGATTAGGACGGTAACTTTTGAAAAAACTACTTATGAAGATATTCCAAACAAATTTGAAGCAGGAACTCCCAATATTGTTGGGGGAATAGGACTTGGAGTTGCTATTAAATATTTAAATATGTTCAATTTTCAAGATATTTCTAGGCATGAGAATGAGCTTTTGCAATATGCCACAGAAAAAATGATTTTAATTGATGGTCTTAGAATTATTGGTACCGCAAAAAATAAGGCATCTGTCATATCATTTACAATTGATGGAATTCATCCTTATGATCTTGGAACTATTATTGACACAGATGGAGTGGCTTTGCGTACGGGACACCATTGCACACAACCATTAATGAAGCGATTTAATGTTCCTGCAACGGCGCGTGCTTCTTTCTCATTTTATAACACAATTGATGAGATTGATGTTTTCATAAATGCACTTAACAAAGCAATTAAAATGTTTAGGTAAAAGATTTAAATAAAGAGAATAAAATGAAAGACCAAAAATTTATAGAACAAGAAGTAATTGAAATATTAAAAACAATATTTGACCCGGAAATTCCAGTAAATATTTATGAATTAGGATTAATTTATAAAATAGAAATAACACCGAGTTTTAATGCTATTGTTGAAATGACATTAACATCTCCTGCATGTCCAGTTGCCGAAAGTTTACCTGGAGAGGTTAAACAACGAATTAAAGGCATATACGGAATAAATGAAGTTTTTGTTGAACTAGTATGGGAACCAACTTGGAATATGGATATGATGAGTGAGGAAGCAAAACTTCAACTAGGAATGTTGTAGATTAAAAAACAAAATAGGATTAAGAAGTATTAATTCTTAGGAAAACAAAACATAAAGAAAGGAAATAAAGATGTACCAAATAAATGCAAAACCTCCAATTTATGATCAAATAGCAGTTCAACCAATGAGGGATGAGCTTACCTTTGTTGGGTTTGAAGAACTGTTGTCTCCAGAAGATGTTGAGAAAAATCTTTCTGTGCTAGACGATAAAACTAAATTGGTATTTATTAATTCTGTTTGTGGATGCTCAGCCGGTAGTGCAAGACCTGGTGTAGCACTTGCATTGCAACACAATAAAATTCCACACCAACTTTACACTTCGTTTGCAGGAAATGATATAGATTCAGTTGATTTAATTAGAGAAAAATATCTCGCTAATTATAGTCCTACTTCTCCTGCAATTGCTATTGTTAAAAACAAAGAAACAATTTTCTATATGGGAAGGCCAGATATTATTGGTAAATCTCCAGAAGAAATATCTGCAATATTAACAGATATGTTTGATACAATAGACGGAACCGAAGGTCCTTCAATTAATTCAGAAAATTACAAAGAATTAGTTCATGCAATTTCATGTGGTTCTAAAATTCCATTACATAGTAATTAAATATAATGAAGTTTAGTACTCAAGAAGAATATGGTTTAAGATGTTTAATTCGTATAGCTCGCTTTCACGAAATGGGAAAAGCATTAACTATTCCCGAAATAAGTAGGGGAGAAGGAATTACGGAACACACAACTGCAAAAATCCTCCGCGCATTGCGTCTTGGAGGATTTGTTGAAAGTGCACGTGGGCATCTTGGCGGATACACGTTGGCACGTTCGCCCGAAGAAATTCTTGTTGGAAGTGTATTAAAAGAACTTGGTGGTAAACTTTATGATGAAAGTTTTTGCACCTCACATTCTAAAGGGGATTTATTGTGTTCAGTAACTTCTGATTGCACTGTACGTTCCCTTTGGATTCTAATACAAAAATCTGTTGATAGTATTATTGGGGAAATGAATTTAAGCGAATTGATAGGATACAAAAACACTATTTCAGTTTAAATTAAATAGGTATTATTTGTTCTTAATAAATTGTTTTATTACTCCAATTGCTTCCTTTAATTCTTTGTTTGTCGGAAAATCAGTTATTGCCCTTTTTAAAAATTTGATTGAAATTTTGGGGTCACAATAAAGCCAAATAATTCCATTATAAATATTTAAATCAGGAGTAATAGGATCATTTGGTGATGGCTCAAGTTCTTTTATTATTTCTGGACATGGGCAATCATCAAATATTGGGTCTGCTATTACAATAAAACTAATATCTTCTTTAACTAGTGACGTGAAAAGTTCTAGACCTTTCATTAATTTCCCTGTTTGAATATATCCAATAATAAGTTTTCTACTAACATTCTTATTTCCAGGATCATTTAAATAAATTGGTTCAAGTTCTTTTACAGCTTCTTGATACTTACGTGCCATAAAATATTGATTACCTAACATTTCACTCATTGTTTTTCTTTTTTTCTACTTTTAAAAAAGAGTGCGAAAAAATATCCGCTCTCAACTAATAAATAAATTACTTAACTAATTCGTAATCATTAATTTCTGTTTCTGGAATAAATCTTGTTCCAGGCATATTATCATGAGCCATTGCATTAACACCATAAAGAATTGTTTCAGCATCATAGCCAAGTACTCTCAAATATGTTGCTATGTGAACTGAGGTATGGCCAGTGTAACAGTATATAACTATTTTTTTGTCTGTTGGAAGTGTAGTTAAATCGGTTTCCAATAATAAAGATGTTTTAGGATTGTATTGAATTGCGCCATCAATATGACCCCAATTATAATCTATTTCTGGCCAATAATTAATAATATAATAGTTATCCAAATTTGAATATACTTCATTATTTGATATTTTTACATCGCCTAAAGGATCGGTAGAATTAAGCATTTCTTCAATTCTTGCTCTGAGAATATCTTTTCCATTTGAGTGTGCGGTATTTAATATTGGTAATGAACTAGCGATAGCTTTTGGGTTATTAGATGTCTTAAATTGAAAAGTTCTAGTATTATTTATGTTCGACGTCCAATAACTTGAAGTTGCGTTGTTCCAGCTACACATGCCCCATAAAAGATCCTTAACATTTGAATACCCAAGAAGCCTTAATAATGTTGTTGCATATCCTGCGCCTTGACCAGAATAACATGTAATAACAACAAGTTCTTTTGATGATAAATTATTTGCTTCGTAATAGCTTATAATATCCTTTATCTTAACATTAACAGCACCTTTAATGTGCCCATTTTTAAAATCATCTTCATCCCTAATATCAATAACATATTGCTCCTTTCCTGTGGTAATATTAATCATCACATCGGATGCCTTAATTAATGCAGGCGCATTATTATTAATAAATCCACCATCGGAACCCTCCAAAAATTTAACTAATATTTCTGACTCATTTATAGTTGGTTCTGTTTCGGTGATGTTATGCGCACACCCTACTGAGATGAGTAATACTACTAATAATGAATATATTAATTTATGTAAATGCATTGTATACCATAATATTTATGTAAGTTTTTTGAAAATAAAGAAAGACTAGAATTTGAACCAAATGGATCACATTATAGCCATGAAATATTGATTGACTAATATTTCACTCATTTCTATTTTTACCTATTTTATTGAAAAAGTGAGCGGAGTAAAACTCCGCTCAGTTCAAATATAAATTTATTACTTTACTAATTCATAATCATGAATTTCTGTTTCTGGAATAAATCTTGTTCCAGGCATATTATCATAAGCCATTGCATTAACACCATAAAGAACTGTTTTTGCATCATAACCAAGTATTTTAAGATATGCAGCCACATGAGCTGAAGTTTGTCCAGTATAGCAATACACAGCAATCATTTTATCTGTTGGAAGGGTTTTTAAAAATGTACCACTTTTTAAATCTGATCCTGGAGTATATTGAATTGCACCTTCAATATGTCCCCAGCTATAATCGGTTGCAGACCAATAGTTTACAATATAATAGTTACTAAGTGAAGCATAAACTGCATCGCTAGAAACTTTTACATCGTTAAAACCATCTGCAGCAAGCATAGCATCAATTCTAGCTCTTAAAATTTCTGCACCTGTTGTTTTGCCAGTATTAAGTGTAGGTAAACTTCCAGCAGCAGCTTTAGGTGTATTTGTTTTTACAAATTGAGAAGCTCTTGTATTTTTCATATTACTATTCCATCCAGCAGCTGTAGCACTATTCCAACTACACATTCCCCATTTAAGATCTTTTACATTTGAATAGCCTAAAAGTCTTAATAGTGCAGTTGCATAACCAGCTGTTTGACCAGAATAACATGCAATAACTACAACTGTTTTTGATGATAAGTTATTAGCTTCATAATAGCTAACAATATCTTTTAATAAAACGTTAACAGAACCATCAATGTGGCCGTTTGCATAATCTGCAGCACTTCTAATATCAATTACAGCTTGATTTGCACCAGTAGTGATGTTAGTCATAACATCAGATGATTTTATCATTGCAGGTGCCGCTGTATTGATAAATCCACCGTCTGAGCCTTCTAGGTATTTTACTAAAACTTCTGTTTCATTAATTGATACTGGATCAGTACCATTGTTATCGTCACTGCATGCTGTGTTTATAAATAATAAAGGTAAAAGCAGCAGTAGATAGTAGAATTTACGTAAATTCATTTTGTTACTCCTTGTTTTGTACATATTTAGTTAGTTAATGTTGTAAAAATTATTTTTGTTTTGTTCTGTTATTGCGAAGCAATCCTTAACAGATTGCTTCACTCAAAAACCGGTTCGCAATGACAGTTATACTTAAATTTTATTTTGCATCCCACCATGCTGGAAGCTTTCCGTCAACAACAATATTTTTGTTGGCATTTATTTCCCAGTCATTTAAGCTAGGTTGAATTTGATCATCATAATTATTATTGAATAAATAGAATTCTCTATTTCTAAATGTTCCATCTTTTTGTTTAACAATATGACACGCTTGCGCACATGCTGGATGTGCAATTGCATCATCAGCAGTTGCAACAACAGTTGTGTCAGTTCTAGCAGTCCATCTTAAAATATTATGTGGGGTTGTATATTTATAAGTTGGGAAAACATCAAAGTTATTTAAGGTAACACCATAATTATCCCAAGTATCTGGAGCCGAAAGTGATTGGCGTACAGTTGCCAATTTATAATTATCTCTACCATTAAAATCTACTGTGTAAGGTGCAGTTTTTAATGGATTTAAAGCAATTTTGAATTTTTGATGAGCCTCAATTCTTGCACCACCGTGCTCACCACTCTTTGAAACATGACAACTACCACAATTGTTGTAATCTTGTGAGTGACATGTTTGGCAGTTAAAATCATCCATGTGAGTTTTATGGTAACTATTTTTATTAGCTATATCAGTATGGCAATTTATACATTTAGGTAATTGAGGCATTGCATAACGTGTTTTGTGGGTTTTTCCATCCCCATGAATTTCATTTTGAGAATGGCAATTCATGCAAGTATAACCAAGTTTTGTTAAATGTACGTCTGGTTTTGTTCCAGCAGCAACACCTAAATAAGCATGTCCACCACGACTAACATGGCATCCAACGCAGGTTTGAACCATGTCTGGAGTTTTAATAAATGAGTGACCTTTTTCTAAACCACCACCCATAATTTTTGGTCTAATTATATGGCACTCGCCACAAGTAGCATGGCATGTGAAACAGTTGTTTTGATATCCATCTTTCATTTCTTCTGGACATTTTGGAAAATCTGCAGGTTCAGTTCCAAATCCACCTCTATTAATAAGAGACATTTTTTGTCCCCATCCTTGTTCGTGAAGACTATTTTTTGTTCCAGCAACTATACTTGGATGACAAGATGCACATTTTTCATCTGGCATATGTGATGGTTCTTTCGTAAAATTTCCAGAGTGAGCAACTACTTTGTCTGCTGTTCCATCAACACCATTGTGGCAGGTTACACAACCAAGTTTACCATGAATATCACTTTTAAAATCTGCATAACCTTCACCACCTAAATAAACTCTATCATATGGTTGATAAAATGGTGGAGCTCCACCGCACCCACCAGTATCTTCAGGTGGATCTTCTGGAGTATGAACTGCCTTTAAATGTTCATAATTTGTATGGCATCCTTCGCAAGAGTTTACTTTTGCTAAAACTTCATCATCTGTAGGTGGGTCTGTTATTTTTTTATCTGTAC
>PCUD01000157.1:0-12834 GCA_002786785.1 Ignavibacteriales bacterium CG18_big_fil_WC_8_21_14_2_50_31_20
TTTGCCAAAATATAAAGTGGATGTTTTTGATTTAGTGTATCTTCTAAGGAGAAGAACATACTTGTTTGCTGTTTTGTTGGAGATTATTTTATCATTTATTTTGCAAGTTTTTTGTTGCTAATTTAACTATTCTTGCATTATTTTTCAAGCACAATATGGGCTTAACTCATTATTATCAAACAACTTATGCCGCTTTTAAGGGGCGACTAATTAAGCAAAGGCTGAAATAATATTTAATGAGCATCAATTTTTAACGCTCTTTAAATATGGAAATAGTCCCCATATTCTTGATTTTAACCTAAAGATAAACTAAGTTCTAAATCAATTTTGAAATTTAATTTGAACTAAAAAATTCTTTTTTAATTTCGATAATATATAATTAGTAGCCTACACCTATAATTTTTAATGTGTTAATTTTGAGTTTTTAATGAATGAAAACAACTATTTACCAAACATTTTAAAAGACAGAGCATCCGACATTCTGAAAAAACTATCTGAAGGAAAAGTTAATAAGGACGAAATTATTAATCTTCTTACATCAATTCAGAATAGTGAAACAAATTTATTTGAAGAAATTAAAAATCAAAGTGAAGATAATTATAGAGGCATTTATAATTCAGTTTCGGATGCTATTTATATTTTAAATAAAAATGCTGTTTTTATTGATATAAATGCTGGGGCGGAAAAAATGTATGGTTATAGCAAAGAAGAACTAATTGGTAAAAACCCTTCTTATGTTAGCGCCCCAGATAAAAATGATTTAAATGAAGTAACAGAGTTTCATAATTCTGCTTTTAATGGTAAAGACCAACAATTTAAGTTTTGGGGCTTAAGAAAAAATGGAGAAATATTTCCCAAAATTGTTAGCCTTTTCCCAGGAAAATTTTATGGTGAAAAAGTTGTTATTGCAATTGCAAAAGATATAAGCCAAAAAATAAAATCTGAAGAAGCTTTAATAAAAAGTAATGAAAAATTTAGAAATTTACTCCAATTTGCTCCAGATGCTTTTTTCCAAGGTGATGAGAAAGGCCGTTTTATTGAGTGCAATAAAGCCGCTTGCGAACTAACCGAATATACAAAAGAAGAATTACTTAAAATGAGTATGACCGACTTGTTTAGTAATCAAATTCTTGAAGGCAATCCATTACGATATGATCTGTTGTTGCTTGGCAAAACAGTAAAAACAGAGAGGGAAATTTTAACAAAAAGTGGTAAACATAGATTTATTGAGATGAATTCAAAAAAAATGGATGATGGAACCTATCAATCATTTTTAAGAGATATAACAGAAAGAAAAATTTATGAAAAAAATATAAATGAGAGTGAAGAAAGATATAGAAAAATTGTAACACACTTAAGACAATCTTATTACGAAGCAGATAAACGTGGAATAATAACTCATACAAATCCAGAATTTAGAATTTTTATTGGATACAGCGAAAGTGAGTTGATTGGTAAATTTTCATTTTCACTAATTGTTGATGAGCACAAACACAAAATTGCTAATGAATATAAAAAATGTTTGGAAGAAAAAGTTGCTTATAAAACTAGTGAACTTAAAGTTAACTTAAATTACGGAAGCACTTGCTGGATTGAACTTTTAACACATTTCCAATATGATAAAGATGGTAAATTTATAAAAGCTTCTAATATTGTACGGGATATTTCAGAAAGGAAGGAAGTTGAAGAAGCCTTAAAAGAAAGCGAATCAAAATATAAAATTATTGCCGAAAAAGCTACAGACGTTGTTTGGTTAATTGATTTAGAAGGAAAAAGTACTTTTGTCACAAATTCGATTGAGCAATTTACAGGATTCACAAAAAGTGAGTATCTTAATCAAACCTTGGAAGAAAGATTTACCAAAGAATCTTTTGAACTTGCAAAAAAAATTCTATACGACGAATTGTCTAAGTATAAGAATAAGAAAATTGAAATTGATTATGCAAGAAAATTAGAATTAGATTACAGATGTAAAGATGGTAACGTTAAAACCGGCGAGTTATTAATTACACCTTATTTTCATAAGAATTTACTAATTGGGTTGCATGGTGTAACTCGCGATATAACAGACAGAAAGTCAGCCGAAAAAGCTTTAAAAGAGAGCGAAAAAAACTTTAGACTTTTATTTGAATATTCTCCTTTTGGAACATATATAGCCACACCGAATGGTGATATTATTGATGGAAATGGTGCATTATTAAAAATGCTGGGATCACCATCAATTGAAGCAACAAAACAGATAAATGTTTTAACTTTTCCACCGTTGGTGAAAAATGGATATGCTCAATTATTCAAACAATGCGTAGATAATAAGAAAATTTTAACTTTAGAAATACCTTATACATCTAAATGGGGGAAAGAAATAATACTCTCTAGTTATATTATTCCATTAATTAATGAAAATGGTATAGTAGAAAAAGTTTATACTGTAATGGAAGATATTACTGAGCGCAAAAATATTGAAGTATCTTTGCGAGAAAGTGAAGAATTATTTAGGAATTTATCAGCCTCAACTCCAACAGCTATTTTTGTTTATCAAAATGAAAATTTTGTTTTTGTAAATAAAGCTGTCGAAAAATTAACAGGATATTCTGAAGGGGAATTGTTAAAAATGAAATTCTGGGATGTCGTTCATCCAGACCATAAAGAGTTGGTACGCAAGCGAGGTTTGAGCAGACAGGAAGGGAAAAGTATACCTAATAGTTACCAATTTAAGCTGCTTAATAAAAATGGATCTGAAAGTTGGATTGATTTTGCTGCCAGTAAAATTTCATGGAAAGGGAATAATGCTGCACTCGGATCGGCAATGGACATTACAAATTTAAAAATTGTAGAAGAAAAATTAAAACAAAGCGAAGAAAAATACAAAATATTCTCTGAATTGACATCAGACTACATATATACAGCTAAATTGCCTAAACAAGGTAAGGCATATATGGATTGGGTTGGCGGGTCTTTTGAAAAAATTATTGGATGTTCGTTTGATGAGTTTTTAAGCAATGGCGGATGGACGGCAATTCTTCACCCAGATGATGTTTATGTTGATTTAATGGCAATTGAAGAATTAAGAAATAATAGAAGAACAGAAATTGAAGTAAGAATTTTTAACAAAAAAAGAGAAATTATTTGGGTAAAATGCTTAAGTTCTCCAGTTTGGAATGAAGCGGAACAAAGAGTAACTTCTATTTATGGTAGTGTGAAAAATATTTCCGAAATGAAGAATGCGGAATTTGCTTTAAAAGAAAGTAAGGATAGATATAAATTAATTTCTAGCTTAACCACTGATTATTTGTTTACTTCTAAAGAAGATGAAAATGGCAATCTAACTTCTTCTTGGGTTGGGGGTTCTTTTGAAGAGATGACAGGATATACTTTTGAAGAATATAAAAAACTGGGTGGGTGGCGTGCAACAGTGCATCCAGATGATTTGGAAAAGGATTATAACGCATATAAAAAATTATTAAAAAATCAGAAAATAGTTTTACAAGTTAGAACAATTCACAAAAGTGGAAAAATTGTTTGGGTTGAATCATTTGGTTCACCAGTTTGGGATTCAAAAAATAATAAATTAATTGGCATTAATGGGGCTGTAAGAGATATTACAACTGAAAAAGAAGCTTTGCTTGCACTTCAAGAAAGGGAAGAAAAATATAAATTAATTTCAGAAATAACCTCCGATTATTTATTTGAATCACGTAGAAATGAAAATGATGAAATTAAAATATCATGGACTGCTGGGTCATTTAAAAAAATTTCAGGATACACACTTGAAGAATATATAAAGGTTGGTGGTTGGAAATATTTATTACACAAGGATGATGTTAAAATAGATGAAGAAGCATTTAAAAAACTTAATCAAAATAAAAAGGCAACTGTTGTAGTTAGAACATACAACAAATCCGGAAATATTGTTTGGGTAAAAAATACGTGTTCACCAATTTGGGATTACAAAAAAAATAGATTGGAAGGAATAATTGGGTCAGTTAAAGATATTTCTGAGGAAAGACAAAATCAGATTATAAAAGAAGTTCATTATAATATTGCAAATGCAATGATTAATATAAATAGTTCCGAAGAACTTTTTGCATTAATTAGGTTGGAGCTAAATAAAATTATTGATACAACAAATTTTGTTATAGCTTTTTACGATGAAAATTCTGGAATGTTAACTGCAGATGTTGATAATGATGAAAAAGATAGTTTTAACACATGGGCTGCTGAAAAATCTATTTCAGGATATTTGTTAAACACAGGTGAAAGATTAGTGTTAGATAAAAATCAAATTCTTGAAATGATAAGAAATGGTGATATTGTTCAAGTAGGAACACTTCCAGAAATTTGGCTTGGAGTACCACTAAAAATAAGAAATAAAGCAATTGGAGTTATGGTTGTTCAAAACTATAATGATAGCAAGGCTTTTAATAAAATTGGTATAGAATTATTTGAAGTAATTGGAAATCAATTAAGTCTTTATTTGGAAAGAAATAAAGCAAAGGAAGATACTTTGAAATTATCACGAGCAATAGTTCAAAGTCCAATAAGTATTTTGATTACAAATATTAATGGTGAAATTGAATATGTAAATCCAATGTTTGAAAAAGTTTCTCAATATTCATTTGAAGAAGTTTTTGGGAAAAATCCAAGAATTGTAAAATCAGGCCATCACCCGAAAGAATATTATTTAAATATTTGGGATACTATTTTATCGGGCAAAGATTGGCATGGTGAACTACTTAACAAAAGGAAAAATGGCGAATTGTTTTGGGAAAATGTTATTATTTCACCAATAAAAAATGATAAGGGAATCATTACTCATTTTGTTTCAATTAAAGAAGATATCACCGAAAAGAAAATAATGATTGAAGAATTAATTGCTTCAAAGAAACAGGCAGAAGTATCCGAAAAAATTAAGACAGAGTTTTTGGCCCAAATGTCGCATGAAATTAGAAGTCCTTTAAACGTAATTTTAAATTTTATTGGGCTAATCAAAGATGAAGTTGCTGAAAATTTATCGGATGATATGGCTGATAGTTTTCAAAGTATAAACTCCGCTAGCGCTCGTATTATAAGAACAGTAGATTTAATATTAAATATGACAGACTTACAATTAGGTTCATACGATTTATCTATTGAAGCAGTTAATGTGGTTGAGCTCCTAAAACGTATTATTAAGGAATATGCCCAATCTGCAAATAAAAAAGGTCTTGAATTAAAATTAGAAATGGAATTTGATGAGCTTACATTAACAACCGATGAATATGCACTTATGCAAATAGTTAGTAATTTGATTGATAACGCAATTAAATACACAGAAAAAGGCAAAATTTCAGTAAGCTTAGAAAAAAACAAAGCTAATTGTGTTATTATAAAAGTTAATGATACCGGAATTGGAATGAGCGAAAATTTTCTGCCAAAATTGTTTAAATCATTTACGCAAGAAGAACAAGGTTATACTCGTTCGTTCGATGGAAATGGTTTAGGAATGGCACTTGTAAAACAATATTGTAATGTTATTTCGGCCGAAATATCTGTTGACAGCAAAAAAAGTTTTGGAAGTACATTTACAGTTATTGTTCCAAATATTTTGTAAAGTGAATTTAATCCAATACATGCATTGGAAAATAAGTAATGCATATTCGATTAACTCGCTCTATGTGGTTATAGCTTTTTTACTCATCTTTTGGAGACAGATGTTTAGACCGAGTATTTAGGGGCAAGTTTGCTCCAATATTGATTGCTATATTTCTAAAATTGTTGTTTTAATTCTTAGGAATCATCAAGGATTAACAACTAATTGCTTTGGAATACTTTTATATCTATCTCTCTAAGTAGGTCTATTAAATAATTAAGAGCTTCTTCTGGATTTCTGAAAATGTTTTTCATTTCAATTTTCATTACTTTGTTCAATTGAGTAAAATGAATTTGTTTTGCATATTTTGTGACAATTAATTGCATAAAATTTTGAAAATTATTTTGATAAAATTCTTCTCTATCTGCCTTTGGAAGAATGACGGAAATTTTATCGCGCAAAATTACAACTCGTTCCATCATGGTTATTGACGCATAATATCGTAAAGTTGCAGCAAGAATTAGTCTCTCAATTATTAAAGGAGTTTTACCAAATCTGTCAATCAAATCTTCTTTTATTTCAGCAATTTCATCAATTTTAGTAATGGAAAACATAGCTGTGTAATAGCTTAATCTATCTGATTGATCGGGCATATATGGTTTTGGAATTCCAAGTTCAAAATAAGTATCAATTGTTGGTTCTGAACGCTCAAGTGATTTAGGTAAATCTTTAAACTCATTTTTGAATTCACCCTTCTTTAACTCATTTACAGCTTCATCCAAAAGTTTAACGTACATATCAAAACCAACGGTATCAATTGTGCCACTCTGCTCGGTTCCAAGTAAATTACCTGCACCGCGTATTTCCAAATCGCGCATTGATAAATTAAATCCACCACCTAAATCTGTATATTCTTCAATTGCTTGGAGTCTTCTAATAGCTTTATTGGAAATAGTTTTCATTGAAGGAACAAGTGGATATGCATAAGCTTGTCTATTACTTCGACCAACTCGTCCACGAAGTTGATGAAGTTCAGCAAGCCCAAATCTATCAGCTCGATTGATAATTATTGTATTTACGTTTGGAATATCAATGCCAGATTCAATAATTTTTGTAGCAATAAGCATGTGATATTCGTTGTTCATAAAATCGTAAATGACTTTTTCTAACTGAGCTGGTTTCATTTGTCCGTGAGCAATTACAATTTTTAACTCTGGAATGTGGTGCTGAACGTATGCCGCAATTTTATCAATAGATTGAACTCTATCGTGAATAAAATATATTTGTCCGCCTCTATTAATTTCTTTTCTAACATATTCGCGAACTTTAGTAATATCAAATTTTTGAACAGATGTATAGATTGGCTGTCTATTTAAAGGAGGAGTTGAAATTAAAGACAAATCGCGCGCACCAAGTAGTGACAAATTTAAAGTTCTAGGAATAGGTGTTGCTGTTAAAGTTAAAGTATCTACGTTAGTTCTTAATGAACGTAATTTTTCTTTTGCCATCACTCCAAAACGATGTTCTTCATCAATAATTAGCAAACCTAAATCCTTAAATTTTACGTCTTTAGAAAGCAAGCGGTGAGTACCAATAACAATATCAACTTCACCTTTTGCTAATTGAAGCAAAATTTCTTTTTGAACGGTTGTTGAAACAAAACGTGAAAGTACTGCTACTTTAACTGGAAACTGATTTAATCTATCTTTGAAAGTATTAAAATGCTGCTCTGCAAGAATTGTTGTAGGAACTAAAATGCCAACCTGTTTACTATCGTTAACTGCTTTAAATGCAGCACGGACAGCTATTTCTGTTTTCCCAAATCCAACATCACCACAAACAAGCCTATCCATAGGGTTTTCACTTTCCATATCCTGTTTTACTTGCTCTGAAACTTTCGCTTGGTCAGGAGTATCTTCATACAAAAATGAAGCTTCAAGTTCTTTTTGAAAAATTGTATCTGGACCAAATTGGAAGCCTGGAGTGGCTTTTCTTTTTGCATACAAAATTATTAATTCTCTTGCTGCTTCAATTATTTTGCTCTTGACTTTCTTTTTTGTGTTTTTCCATTCGTTACTACCAAGAGTTGAAAGACGTGGTTGTGCATCTTCATTGGACGAAAATCTTTTTATGAGCGAAAGGTAATTGAGATTTACATAAACAATATCATTATTTGCATAAACAAGCTTGATAGATTCTTGTTCAATAAGTCCAATTTTTATTGTTTCAAGCCCAATATATTTTCCAATTCCGAACTTTTCGTGAACTACAAAATCGCCCTTTTTAATTGACGTAAAATCTTTCACCTTCGATTTTTTGTAGCTTGATTTATTAGTTACTTTAGTTCTATATGGTTTATTAAACAACTGGTAATCAGTAAGGAGTAACAGTTTATCGTCTTTTAAAATGAACCCAGATTTAATTGGAAGTTCAATTGTTTTAATAATTCCATTATCAATCAAGCTTGTAATTTCATTTTGGAAATCAAAAAGTAAATCTAAAAGACGCTTACTTTGGAATTCGTTTTCTGTGGCTATTATTATTTGAAAATCTTTTTTTGCGTAATCGGTTAACAAATTAAATAACAAATCAAAATTTGCATTAATTGGGGGAACCTCCGAAATAGGAATGTTGTAACGTTCATCATCTCCAATTTCTTGTTCAATAATCCATTTTACATTTTTTGAATATAGTTCATGCAGAGAATATGTAATACTTATTTCTTCAGTATCTATTTCCTTATTTTCTACATCTTCATCTAAAACCTCACTTTCAAAAATATCTTGTTTTAGTTCGTCATCAATTGGAGTTTCCACAATAACTTCTGCAATTTTCTTTTTCTTCTTGGTAAATAGTGAATCTAAATTAAATTGCGTAGCAAAAACTAATGCTTCAGTTATATATTCAAAAATATCTGCTGTTTCTGTTTGTGCGTTTGAAATTATTTTTGGTGCAAGGGTTACAGAAACTGTTTTGTTAGATGACCTTTGACTTTCGTAATCGAAATATCTAATTGATTCAAGAAAATCGCCATCAAATTCTACACGGCAAGGATGTTTTTCGCTAAAAGACCAAAAATCAATAATTGAACCTCGCACCGAAAATTCACCTGGATTTGATACAAATTTATCGCGAGAGAAATTTAGCATATCAAGATATTCTATTAAACCATCGTAATCCAAATCGCTATCCAAAGAAATAACATTTGTGCCTTTTTCAAGTGATTTTTTTGAGGGTAATTTTGATTCTAATAATCTGTATGTAGAAATAAGTATAAAATCTTTTTTTTGATTTAAGGCAGTTATTTTTTCTTGCAAACCATCGTTAGAAAAATCGTCAATAACAATAATTTTCTTTTCCAGCCCCAAAATGGAAAGTTCAACTTTTATCTCATCAACTTCAATTCTATCTGATAATAACAGCACAATTTTTTTTTCTTTTTCAAGAAATGTAGCCAAAAGCAAGGCTGTTAATGACCCAGCGAGCTTTGATATACGTAGTAGTGGGTTGCTTTTTATTTTAGCATTTAATTCAATTATTGAATTAAGATTTATGAATTTATCTAATAATATGTTTTTCATTTAATTCCATTTGGCAAAACCCAAAAATTTTTTTCTGCAAAACGAGATAAAGACAATTAATTAAAATTACTTTTAAAGTTAAGTGCTTTCTTCAAATTTAAAATATCTCACGGCCTCCTCAACAAAAGTTGGGAAAATATGCACAAAGATAATGAAGTTAATAAACATAAAAAATATTTCAAATTTTCAAGTTTTAATAGATGTCAATTAATGTTATTTTTAATAACTATTATTTCTAAATAAGGAATTATTAAATGGCATACTTAAAACCTTCCAAACGTACAAAATTAAGTCATGAGGAATTAAAGCACTTTTTTAATCAAAAATTAGCAGATTCAAAATATGATAAAGAGGAAGAGGCTGCTCCTTCAATAATTGGGCAAGAAAGGGCATTAAAAGCACTTAAACTAGGCGTTGAGCTTCGCAAGCCAGGTTATAATATTTTTATTACGGGATTATCAGGTACTGGAAAAACTTCCACAGTAAAAAAATTGTTGAAACCGTTACAACCAGTTTGCATTGCAATGTTCGATTATGCCTATGTCTATAATTTTGAGGATGGGGATAGACCTAAACTACTTAAATTTAAAGCTGGAGAAGCACGTAAGTTCAAAAAAGATATGCTCCGGACCATTTTATTTGTAAAAGATAATATTTCGCGAGCATTAGAGGCTGAGCCTTTTGCAAGCAACAAGATTAAAATATTTGCAAAATTTAATTCTGATAAAAATGAGTTACTAAAGCCCTTTGAAGAAAAACTGCTAAAAAATAACTTAACCATTGGAAAAGTAAAAGAAGGAGAGGCATTTAGATTTGAGATATTAGCTGTTATAAACGATAAAGTGTATTCACCTCTTGCATTAAACGATTTGATTAAGGAAAAGGTTATTACCCAAAAGAAGGCTGAAAAAATAGTTAAAAACTATCAAGAATTTCAGAATGAGTTTAATAGTATATTTAAGGAAATATATAAACTAAACAATAAACTTCAAGATGATGTAGAAAAGTTAGAACAAGAAACATCTAAAAATATTATTCAACTTGCTTTGGGTGAATTAAAATCCAAATATTCTGTGGCTGGAATTAGTAAATATTTAAAGATGGTCGAAAACGATATTATTAATAATTTAGCATATTTCAAGAAGGGGCAAGTTGAAGTTGGTAAGCAAGAAGTTGAACTAGAATATGATTATTTACGTAATTATGAAGTGAATATAATACTTGATAATTCTAAACAAAAGGGGTGCCCTGTTATTATAGAAACTTCACCAACATATCAAAATCTTTTTGGAGCAATTGAAAAATATAGCGACGGTGAAGGTGGGTGGTTCACTGATTTTACTGGAATTAAAGCTGGTTCTTTATTACGTGCAAATGGAGGTTATTTAATTTTAAATGCTGCTGATACTTACCAAGAACCAGGTGTTTGGAAAACATTAAAACGAGTCCTTTATTATGGAATATTAGAAATACAGGATAAATATAATGCAAACCAAGCACCCCAAAGCATTATGCAACCTGAGCCTATAAAAATTGACACAAAAATTATTCTAATTGGTTCTAGCTATATTTATTCAGTTCTTTCAGCATATGAAGATGATTTTAATAAAATTTTTAAAATTAAAGCTGAATTCGATTCAGAAATGAAGAGAACAGATATTGGGGTGGCAAAATATATTCGCGTTATAAAAAAATTGATTGATGAAGAAAAACTCAAGGAATTTAGTTCAGGAGCAATTACTAAAATTCTTGAATATTCTGCAAGATTTGTTGATTCAAAAAATAAATTAACTACACGTTTCTCATATATTTTGGATATTGCCCGCGAAGCTGATTTTTGGGCTTCTGATGTGAAATCTAAAATTGTAAATGATTATCATGTAGTTCAAGCTTATACTTCTGCGCGTGAAAGACATGGGCTTTATGAATCAAAAGTTAATGAAATGTTTGATGACGGCACAATGATGATTGATACTTCTGGCTTCAGAATTGGGCAAATTAATGGTTTAGCTGTTTATGGTGGTGATAAATATTCATTTGGCAAACCAACACGAATTACTGCAACAGTTGCTATTGGAAATGGTACTATTGTTAATGTTGAACGTGAAGCTGGACTTAGTGGAAGCACTCACAATAAAGGTGTACTTGTAATTACTGGCTACTTAAAAGAAAAATTTGGTAAAAATATTCCAATTTCTTTTAATGCAAGTCTTGTTTTTGAGCAAGGATATGGAATGATTGATGGAGATAGTGCTTCAATTACCGAAATTGTAGCACTACTTTCTGCACTAACAGAAATACCAATTAAGCAATCTTATGCGATTACAGGCTCTGTTAATCAAAAAGGAGATATTCAACCAATTGGTGGTGTGAACGATAAAATTGAAGGGTTTTATGATTTGTGTAAAACTCGCGGATTAACTGGCAAGGAAGGTGTAATTATTCCAATTCAAAATGTTAATGATTTGATGTTAAAGGATGAAATTATTACATCAGTTAAAGAACAAAAATTTTCAATTTATGCAATTTCTCAAGTTGAAGATGCTTTGGAATTACTTATGGGTGTTAAGGCTGGAAAAGAATTAGTTGATGGACATTATCAAGCAAACACTATTTTTGGTGAAGTTGAAAGACGATTGAAAGAAATGCGCAAAAAAGCTGCTCCATTAAAACAACCACAAGCAGTGGAGCCAATAAGAAAGAAAAATGCAAAAAAAATAGTTTGAGGACAAATGGCAATTATAAAAGCAAAAACAAAAATTTTAGCAACATTAGGCCCAGCAACTGATAGTGAGGAAATGATTCTTAAGCTTGTTGATGCTGGTGTAAATGGATTTAGATTAAATTTTTCTCACGGAGATAAAGAATATTTCCACAAACTTTTTGGAAAAATTAATCACGTTTGCGAAACAAGAAAATTACCAATTCCAATTATTCAGGATTTACAAGGTCCAAAAATTAGAATTGGAAAACTGAAAAGTGAGACAATAGATATACAATCTGGAAATACTATTGAAATTACTATCGATAAAATAGAAGGTGACGAAAATATAATTTCATCTTCATATCAATCGTTAATTAGTGATGCGCAAATAGGAGAAATAATTTTAATTGATGATGGATTAATTAAATTAGAAATTACAGAAATAAAAGAACGCTCGCTTATTTGTAAAATAATAGACGGTGGAACATTAAAACCAAATAAAGGAATGAATTTACCTGGGATGAAGCTTAGCACACCTGCACTTACTGAGCAAGATAAAGCAAATCTAGAGTTTGCTTTGCAATTTCGGGTTGATTTTATAGCTTTATCTTTTGTTCGTTCTGCAAATGATATTCTTGAACTTAGAAATTGGCTTAAAGAAAAAGGATATGATAAGCCAATAATTGCCAAAATTGAAAAACCAGAAGCAGTAGAAAATTTTGAGGAAATACTTGCTGTTGCTGATGTAATTATGGTTGCGCGTGGCGATTTAGGTGTTGAATTAAAACCACAACTTGTTCCAACAATTCAAAAAAGAATTATAAGACGCTGTAACGAAGTTGGAAAACTTGTAATTACAGCAACTCAGATGTTAGAATCAATGATTTCGAATCCAATTCCAACAAGAGCTGAGGCTTCCGATGTTGCCAATGCAGTTCTTGACGGTACTGATGTTGTTATGCTTAGTGGAGAAACGGCTG
>PCUD01000157.1:12847-13246 GCA_002786785.1 Ignavibacteriales bacterium CG18_big_fil_WC_8_21_14_2_50_31_20
TCGTTTGTACAAATTTCTGATCAAATAAGTGCTGATGCAATGATTGTTTTTACTCATCAAGGGAGACAAGCAATGCGTATGTCAAAGTACAATCCAACAGCAAATATTTATGCTTTTTCCGACAGCTTCGAAGTTTTAAATGCTCTTAATCTTCAAAAGTCAATTACACCATTATATTTAGAAGATATAAATAATGAAAATTATTATATGACCAAATCGGTTGAAATATTATTAGAAAATAAATTTATTCATCATGGTGATTTAATACTTTTTGCCGCTGGTGCACCTTTGGCTGAAGTTGAGAGAAAAAGCTGGGTTAGATTTAAAGTCGTTTAAAAAATTGTTTAATTGTTCAATTGTTTCATTGTTCTATTATTGAGAATCTATTTTATAAAAAAT
>PCUD01000157.1:13261-16836 GCA_002786785.1 Ignavibacteriales bacterium CG18_big_fil_WC_8_21_14_2_50_31_20
AACTATGCTGCATAAAGCTAAATGGTGGATTAAAGAAAAAAGTGGCAGAATTAAATGCACACTCTGTCCACGCTATTGCATTATAGCAGAAGGACAAAAAGGATTCTGCTTTGTCCGTGAAAATATTGATGGAGTCCTGTATTCTACTGGTTATGGAAAACCTACGGGATTTGCAGTTGACCCAATTGAAAAAAAGCCGCTAAATCATTTTTATCCAGGAAGCCAAATATTAAGTTTCGGAACTGCCGGGTGCAATCTTGGTTGCAAGTTTTGCCAAAACTGGACAATGAGCAAAGCAAAACTTGATGAAATAAGCTCAGTTTCTGCAACTCCAGAAGATGTTGTTGCGCTTGCAAAGAAACACAATCTTAAATCAATAGCATATACTTATAACGATCCTACAATAATTGGTGAATATGTAATTGACATATCTAAACTTGCACGCGAAGAGGGAATTAAATCTGTTATGGTAACTGCTGGATATATTGATAAAGATGCACGAAAAGATGTATATCAATACATTGATGCAGCAAATGTGGACTTAAAAGCTTTCACCGAAGATTTTTATAAAAATTTGACTTCCTCACATATTGCACCTGTTTTAGATACAATTAAATGGCTAAAAAATGAAACCAATGTTTGGTTTGAAATAACAACGCTTTTAATTTCAAATGAGAACGATTCCGACGAAGAAATTAAACGAATGTGCCAATGGATTTTAGAGAACATTGGCGATGAGGTGCCTCACCATTTTACTGCATTTCATCCATCCTTTAAAATGCAAAATTATGAACGCACTTCAACCGAAACTGTTAATAGAGCAAGAAAAATTGCAATGGATTCTGGAATAAAATATGTGTACACTGGAAATGTTCATAATCCAAAAGCTGAAATAACATACTGTCCAAATTGTAAAATTCCTTTAATCGAGAGGAATTGGCACAATGTAAATTCCAATAAAATTGTTAACGGAAAATGTTATAAATGCAATTCAAAAATTGCTGGAGTATTTGGTTAAACCCGTTAAACTTATTTTGCAAACTCCGAAATGATAACAGCTGCAGCTGTTGCAACATTAAGCGATTCTGCATTACCAAATTTTGGAATTGTAATAATTGAATCTGAAATATCTAGTAGTTTTTGTGTAGGTCCATTTGCTTCGTTACTAAACACCAAGACGGAAGTTTTATTTTTAGTGTAATTATAAATATCTTCTCCATCCATATCAGCACAAAGGATAGTTTTACCAGAGTTTTGAAGGGTTTTAAGTGTTCCGTATATATTTTCTGTTATATAAATATTTACATGAAAAAGTGAGCCCATTGTTGAACGGATAACTTTGGGGTTATAAATATCAACAGAATTGCTGGTTATAATTATTTCCTTTATTCCAAACCAATCACATGTCCTGATGATTGTTCCAACATTTCCCGGGTCGGAAATGTTTTCTAATGCAACAATTGTTTCATCTCTAGTTTCATCAATATATCTTTGTAAAGGAATTTCCATAATTGCCAAAATACCTTGCGGAGTTTGGGTATCGGCAATACTTTCAAACTCGTAATCCGAAATTGTTTGAACAATTGTTTTATGTTTATACTTTAAAAGTGTTTCAGAATTTACTTTAGCAAAACTTTCTGAAACAATTATCAGTTCACAATTGAAAGAGCTTTTTAGAGCTTCTTCAACAAGCTTAATACCTTCAACAATAAATCTTTGCTCTAGCTTTCTGTATTTTGCTTTACTTAATGATGTATAATATTTTAACTCACGTTTGGTAAGCATTAATCATTGCTCTCCAATTCTTTACTCTCTTTTTTCTTAGTATTTGCAAATATCTTAATAACTGGAGTTGAGTCATCAATTATTGTCCCCTCTTTAATTCTCTCAAGTTCTTTCTTGTAAGTTTTCACCTTGCTTTGGAAAGTTTTTCCTATTGTAATTAATTGAGCAATTTTTTTTGAACGGTCTTCTTTTTCCATATCTGCTTTGGCAATATCATCTTTCAATTTTACCACAGCCAATTCTAAATCATTTATATTTTCAGCTAATTCGTGAATTAACTCCTCCTTCTCAATAATGGCTATTCTCAATTCTTCATTTTTACTGTGATACTCAGTATAAGTATTGCTGCTACTTTCAATAAGGCTAGATAGTTCATGACTTACATGCTCTCTTTTGTACATCAAATCTTGAATTTCCATTTTGTATTTTTCAATTGTTATTTTGGCTTCGCTTTCTTTTCCTGAAAGTAAAATAACTTTTTCGTGTATAAGTTCTTTTTCTATTTTCAAATCCTTCAATTTGTTCTCAACAGAATCTTTCTCTTTTCTTAACAAACGAACCATTCCAGTGTATTCAGCAAGTTGAGTATTTCTTTCTAGAAATATTTGTTCCTTTTTATTAAAGTCGCGGTCTTTGTCAATAATTAACTGTTTTATGGAATTGAGTTTTGTTTTAGCCTCATTTATTTCTTCAGCAAATATCTTAGTTGTCTCTGCAAAATTACTTTCCATTTTAAGTATAATTTCTTCTACTTTAAATTTCTTCTCCTCAAAATCAGTGATTTCATTTTTAAGATCATTTAATTGTTCTTCAAAACTATTTTCTTCTTCCTTTTTCCTAATTAATTTTCTCTCAATTTCTTCAGCTACAGTTTTATTATTTTCAATATTAGCTTCTATTTCTCTTTTTTGTTGATTAAGAACTTCAATTTCTTTTTCTAAATCAGTAAAATTTTCGGTTCTGTTTTTAATCTCAAAAATGACGTTTTCAAGCTCATTTCTCTTTTGTGAAATTTCACTACAAAAGCATTTTTTTTAACCTCATATTTCTTAAAAACTTTCTCTTTGGAATTTAGCTCGCTAATTAACTCAGCAATATTAGTTTGCATATTGCGTCTAATTTCTTCATCATTTTTAAAATGTTCAAGCACAATTGCATGATCTTGTTTAGTCCTTTCAATTTTGGATTCAAGATTTTCCAATTCAATATTTAAAATCTCTTTCTTTTCGCTTAACACGATTAATGATTGCGATAAAGCGTCAATATCAAATTCAACTTTCATTTTAATTTTCTCTTTCTCTTCTAATGTCTTTTCAAACTTATCAATCATGGTTTTATTTACACTTACAGTTTTTCCTAACTCTTGCTCAGTTTTATTTAATTCAGCAACTTTATTTTCTGCACGTATAATTTCATCCGAAAGACGATTTGAATTATTATTTAGAACGTTTAATTTTTCTTCAACCTTCGAAAGTTCATCTCTTTTATTAGAAACTGTAATTTCTAATTTAGTTATTTCTAGTTCGCTTTTCTCTTTTTTAATAATTAAGGAAGCATTTGTTTCTTCATTTATTTTAATATTCTGTTGTAATTGTTCTTTTTCTTTTGATAATTCATCAATCTGCTAGTTCAATTCAAATATTGCTTTTGATTTCAAAACTTTTTCATCATTAGAAGCTTTTAAATACTCCTCAACACGCTGTTCTTCTTTATACAATTCGGAGAGTTTTTCTGTTATTGCTAAAGTATTTTTATCTAAATCGGCTGTATTATCTTGCCTTGTGCGAATT
>PCUD01000093.1:0-12775 GCA_002786785.1 Ignavibacteriales bacterium CG18_big_fil_WC_8_21_14_2_50_31_20
CAAATGCAAATTCTGCTATTTATCCAGATTACTTTATAATTACTCCAGAACAAAGAAACTTAAACGATGGAGAAGTTGCTAATTTTGTAATTACAGCTTTTGATGCCATTGGCAATCCTTTTGAGGGATTAAACGTTAATTTATCAACAACAAGTGGTTTATTAAGTAATTCTGTTGTTACAACAGGAGCAAATGGCGAAGCAACTTTTTCTATTTCTCAAAGTGGTGGAAACATTGCAATAATTACAGCTTCTGCACAAGCGGTTATTCCTCACGGAACACAGTACTTTCACGTAGAAAGTCCAGATGGTCAACAAAAATTAGTTCTTGCAACACCAATAACTGCATCTGCTTCTGCAAATGCCGAAGTTAATTGGTACACACCTGGCGATTGCGATTTAGAGAATTACACAACATATACACAAGGTGGATGGGGTGGCAAAGATAATAGTGGACCAGGCAAAATTAGAAAAAATTATTTTGAAGATGTATTCCCAGATGGACTAACTATTGGAGGTAATTATAAGTTGCTTTTGGAAGACTCTGGTGATATAAAGGACTTTTTACCAACTGGTGGTACATCTAGTTATTTTACAAAAAATTATAAAAATCCAGAAGACGAAACTTCAGCAGGAATTTTTGCCGGTCAATTAGTTGCAGCAACACTAAATGTTTACTTCCACGATGCTGGTAAACTAGGTTCAAATTCAACTCCATTAGGAAGTTTAGTTTTTGTTGATGGTCCATTTAAAGATATTACAATCTATGAATTCTTAACTCTTGCAAATGATGCAATAGGTGGAAATCAAAACACTGGGTACACTTATAGTCAATTTAATGATGCAGCTACAGCAATAAACGAAAACTTTAATGAAGGAAAAGTTAATAAACGTGATTTTACTTGTGCACCAGCTGTTCCAGATTGCAAAAGCACACTTGGTGATTTTATTTGGCACGATAAAAACGTGAACGGAATTCAAGATAATGGTGAACTTGGTATAGAAAATGTTGTTGTTGAATTATATAATAATAGCAACCTGGTCTCTTCTACTATTACAGATAATTCAGGCTATTATGAATTTACAGAATTATTAAATGGAACATACACTATTAAAATAGGTTCTGTTAATTTTAGCACTGGTGGAGTTTTTGAAAACTCAGCAAGTGAAAAATGGTATTTAACTCTTGCAAATGAAGGCTCTTCAGATGAGATTGATAGTGATGGTGATGAAAATTACAGCGCCTCAGTTATAATAAATTGTATGGATAATAACACTATTGATTTTGGATTTTTCCACACTGCAATGACTTTTATAAAAATAGGACCAGCATCAGTTACTGCTGGTGATATAATTACATATAATTTTAAAGTTATTAACACAGGCGATTTGGTTCTTGCTGGTGGTGCATCAGTTTATGACCCAATGTTGAGCAATGCTGAAAATAATCTTTTAAGAAATGATGAAGTTCAACCAGGCGAACCTTGGGAGTTCGATGCGTCTTACTCAACTACTGCCAATGATTGTGGTGGAAATCTTGTAAATAATGCATGGGCAATTGGTCATCCTCAAATGCCAAATGGTAATTATGTTGATGATATTCGCTATGATGATAGTCACACCGTTGAAGTCCTTTGTGTTCAAAAAGCCTCACTTGGTGATAGAGTTTGGTACGACGATGATAAAGATGGTATTCAAGATTCTGACGAAGATGGCGTAAATGAAGTTACAGTTAATCTTTATGATTGTTTAGATCAATTTATATCTTCAACAACAACAGACGAAGATGGTTACTATTTATTTGAAAATTTAACACCAGGTGACTATTATGTTGAATTTGTTCTTCCAAATGGTTACTTATTTACTTCAGAAAGTGAAGGATCAGACATTAATTTTGATTCTAACGCAGATGTAACAAACGGAAAAACAGAATGTGTTTCTCTTGTGGCTGGCGACAATAATATGTCATTAGATGCTGGAATGTATACAGTTCTAACAAATGATTTTGATTTAAGTATTGTTAAAACAGCAAGTGATACAAATCCAGATGACGAAGAAGTAATTACTTATACTATTACAGTTACAAACAATAGCACTACAAATGGAACTGGAATTTCAGTTACTGATGTACTTCCAACTGGATTAGTTTATCAATCTTCCACTCCAGTTGGTTATGATACTACCACAGGCATTTGGGCAGTTGGTAATCTTAATGCTGGCGAAAGCAAAAGCTTAACTATTTCAGTAAAAGTTGATTATCTAGCAATGAGCCAATCTCCTATATTTGATTTAGGAATTGCAGCACCTTACAACTTATTTGTAATAAAAGATGCGGTTCAACCTTCATCTGATACAGAAGGCAAAGTTGCTGTTGGTAGAAATGCATCATTTAGCAATTATAGTGTTGGCGATAAATTACCTCCTTCAGGTGGAACAGAAGACGTTCTTGTTGTTGGGCGTAAATTAACCTTTATTAGTGGACAAGTATTTAATGGAAATGCTGTTTACGGAAAATATAAAAACATTCCACAAATTAACTTATGTAGCGATGGTTCAATTATTAAAGCTGATGCAACTCATCCATTGCCAGTTGATTTTGCTCAAGCAGAAATTGAATTAAAAGCACTTTCTTCTTTATTGTCAACAAAACAGGTTACAGGAACAACTACTTTAGAAGGCAATTTTAATTTAATACTTGAAGGGAATGAGCCAATATTGAACGTGTTTGAAATTGATGGAAACGATCTTTCAGAAAGAACAAGTTTGGAAATTAACGTTCCTAATGGTTCTGTAGTTTTAGTAAATGTAAACAGAACTAACGTTTCTTGGACTGGTGGAGTTGTTGTAAACGGAACAGCAATTGGAAATGTAATTTATAACTTCTATCAAGCTAAAAAATTAAAAATTAGTGGAATAGATGTTCAAGGTACAATACTTGCTCCTAAAGCCTCTGTTAACTTTGTTTTTGGTGTTATTCATGGTCAAATGCTTTGTAATTACTTTGAAGGACAAGGACAAATGAATCTTGCTCCTTTCCATGGTTCAATTTATGGAAATCCAGAAATTACAAACTGTGCCGAAATTAATGGCTATGATCAAGTTGAAATTGATGGTGGCGATGCTAACAACGTATCATGTGCTCCAATAGTTATTAATGTTGAATTTAATCCAGATAATGGTGACGATAGCGAAACAGGCAACGCTTGGGTTGCAGTTGGTCAAACATCTGGTATTAACGAAATGATTTGGTCAATGTATCAAAGTAGCAAAGGTTTATTAGTCGGTACTGTTGGTGGAAATATTTATAGTGTTAATGGTAACGATTTTACACTTCTAAATGAAGATATGTCAGTTACTTATATTTGGTCATTATATGAGTTTGATGGCTATCTTTATGCTGGAACTGAACTTGGTTTATACAAACAAGATGGTTCAAGTTGGGTTAAAGTAGCACTTGATGGCGATGTTCGTTCAATTATTTCTCTTGAGGGAGTTCTATACGCATCAGTTTGGGGTGGAGGAGTTTTCTCTTCAAGCGATGATGGTGCAACATGGGTAGAAATGAACGAAGGACTTATCATGAGCGGTTATGCTGTTCATTCACTTACTGTTGCAAACGGTAACTTGTTTGCTGGTACATTTGGACTTGGCGTATTAAGATTTGACTTTGTCAACAATGTTTGGGTTGAATTGCCAGTTGGTTATCCTAATATTTGGTCACTTGCTACTGATGCTAACAATACAATTTATGCAGCTACTTATGGTGGCGGTGTTTATGCATCAATAGATAATGGCGAAAATTGGGGACAAATAAGTGCTGGTTTACCAAGTAATTATGTTTACTCTGTTTCAGTTTTTGGTAACGATGTTTATGTTAGCACATGGGCTGGCGGTGTTTATAAATTTGTTTCTGCTTCATTAGGAAAATCAGAAAGCAAAAACCCATCTGTTAAATCAGTTCCAATAGTTGGTAGCTGGTCAAGTATAGGAATGGGCGGTATTGAAGTAAGCTCAATTATGGTTGACGAAACGACACAAACTATTTATGTTGGAACAAGCAGCGGTGCAATCTATAAAAAAGTAGAAGGTACCACAGATGTAAATAATGAAACAGTTGTTCCAACAAAGTTTGAGTTAGCTCAAAACTATCCAAACCCATTTAATCCTTCAACTAAAATTGAATTCTCAATTCCTAAAGCTGGATTGTATGCAATTAAAGTATTTAATGTGCTTGGTCAAGAAGTTGAAACTATTGTTAACCAAGATTTTATTGCTGGTAAATATACTTTCAATTTTGACGCAAGTAATCTTACTTCAGGAATTTATTTCTACAAATTAGTTGGAAACAATGTTAGTATTACGAAGAAAATGATGTTGCTCAAATAGTATTCTAATTTTCCCGAAGTAAGAATTTACTTCAGTTAGGCGGAAACAATAGGTAATTCCTTTGGCTGGGGAGGCACCTAAAGTTTCCGCCTTTTTCGATTTAAAAATTCTACATTCTGTTTGATAACGATTTCAAAAGAGGGGAGAATTTCACTTTTTTATTGAATTGAAATCAATATTTTATTACCTTTGTTTATCCACTGCAAAAGCAGTGGTAATTTTTTTTAAAAAGGAGATTTTTTTGTGACAAGTTTTGTTTATTTAACAGCAGAAAGGCTTCGGGAAATTGAAAACGAAGTTAAAGAACTTAAGACCAATGGAAGAAAAGAAATGGCAAACTCAATTGCCGAAGCAAGGTCTTTTGGCGATTTGTCGGAAAATGCAGAATATGATGCGGCAAAAGATGCTCAAGGGTTGTTGGAACTAAAAATTAGCAAAATGGAAGATCTTCTTTCGCGTGCTAAAATTATAGACAACTCTACTTTACCAGAAGGCGAAGTTCACATTCTTTCTAAAGTAAAAGTGAAAAACCTAAACAATTCCAAAACATTTGAATATTTAATCGTTTCTCCAGAAGAAGCAGATTTACAACAAGGCAAAATTGCTTTAACTTCTCCTGTTGGAAAAGCATTAATGGGAAAAAAGTTAGGCGAAAAAGTTGATGCTCAAGTTCCTGCTGGAATAATTAAATTTGAGATTCTTTCAATAAATTAATTTGTGTTTTTTGCATTATCCTTTTATAAATAAATTTTAACATTTCGAAAAAGAGAAAAGTGAACGGAGCTATTGAACAAAATATTATTCGTTTCATTAACGACTACAATCTTGTGCAGCATGGGGATAAACTTTTAATTGCATTAAGTGGTGGCTCCGATTCAATTTTTATGCTTCATTTTTTTTATAAATTTAAGTCAAAATATGCAATTAGTATTTCGGCTTTGCATATTAATCACTCGCTTCGTGGAAAAGATGCAGATGCAGATGAAGCATTTTGCTGTAATTTTTGTAAACAACTTGGAGTACAATTTTTTTCTGAAAAAATTAATGTTAAAAAAATAGCAAAGCAAAACAAGCAAACGCTTGAAGAAGCAGCGCGAAATATCCGCTATTTAAAACTGAACGAATATTATAAGAAAATAGGGGCTACAAAAATTGTTACAGCTCATAATTTAAACGATAATTCAGAAACAATTTTATTTAACTTATTTCGTGGAACTGGATTAAGTGGCGCAAGCGGAATTCCAATTTGTAGAGAAAATATAATCCGTCCCCTTTTAACAACAAGTAAGCAATCAATTTTAGATTATCTAAATATTAACAATATTCAATTCAGAATTGATAAATCAAATTTTGAAAATGATTTTAGCCGAAATTTTTTGCGAAATGAGATAATTCCAAAAGTAAAAGAAAAACTCAATTCATCCTTGGATATAAATCTGTTTAAATTTTCTGAAATTATTAGGGAAAGCAACAGAATTATTAATCATTTAGCCAAAGATATTGCGGAAAAGCATATTAAAAACACAGAATTAGGGTTAGAAATTTCTGATTTAATACTTTTAGAAAAAAACGAAGATATTTTTGGAATTACTGCAAAAAAAATTATTGAAGAAAAATTTAACATAATTGCAACATTTAACGATATTTTGCATCTAAAAACAATATTTAACTTACAAGTTGGAAAGAAAATAGATTTAAGCGAAAACCTTAAAGCAATTAGAGAGCGCAACTTTGTTCTGTTATTTAAAAAGAACATAAATGAAGTTGATAATTATGAAATAAAATTAGATTTAGATAATGAAATTGAAATTTACGGAAAAACTATTTCGGTAACTTTAGCTAATAAAAACGAAGTAACTTTTTCTAATAACAAAAACATTGAATATATAAATGGTGATAAAATTGTATTTCCAATAACAATTAGAAAGTGGATTGACGGTGATTCATTTAATCCTTTGGGATTAAATGGAACCAAAACAGTTTCCGATTTTTTAACAGAAGTTAAAATACACTCAAACGGAAAAAAAGATCAATTGCTTTTGCTTAACGCAAATAAAATTATTTGGGTTGTTAGTCACAGAATAGATGAAAGCGTAAAACTCAAAAATGATACTAAAAGGATAATTAAACTATGGGTAAAATAGATTACCAAAAGGATTATATTCAAATTGGAAACGAAAAGTTTGTTCCAATGATTTCTGAAGAAAAAATTGCTGAACGAGTAAAAGAGCTTGGCGAGCAAATTTCGGAAGATTATGAAGGAAAATTGCCTATTTTTATTGGAATTTTAAATGGCTCTTTTATGTTTATGTCCGATTTGTTAAAGCAAATTAATATTAATTGCGAAATGGATTTTATGAAGCTTTCAAGTTATGGTGACGAAAAAATATCTTCTGGAAACGTAAAAATGTTAAAAGAACTAAATGCCGACATTGCAGAACGACACATAATAGTTGTTGAAGATATTGTTGATTCAGGATTATCAATAAACTATATTGATGGACTCTTAAAGCAATTTAATCCAGCTTCAATCAAGTATGTTTCTCTTCTTGTCAAGCCCAAAAGTATGAAATATGATGTCAAAATTGATTATATTGGATTTGAAATTACAAATCAATTTGTTATAGGTTATGGTTTAGATTATGCCCAAAAATACAGAAACTTAAGGGCAATTTATCAATTAAATGATTATTAAGGAGTTTTAGTTTAGATGTTAAATAAATTTAAAATGTCAGAAAATAAAAACATGAATAAAAACGGAAAAAAAGCACCTAAAAAAAATCCAATGCACGGTTCTAAAAAACCAGATGGTGATTTTGATTGGACAAAGGTTATTAAATCAGTTTTAAGTTGGGGCGTGGTTGTTATTGCTGCTGTAATTGTTATGCAATTTATGAACGAAGGCTCAAATAATGGAATGGAACTTACTTTTGACCAATACGAAACCTTAATTAACACAAATAAAATTAAGGAAGCTAAAATAATTAAGGACGAAACGAACAATTATGTGCTTGAAGGTAAACTTAAAGAAAAAGAATTTATCAACAATCAAAATATTGAAAAATTTAGAGTAACTCTTGTTGAACCAATTATTCAAGATCAAGTTAAAATTTGGAAGGAACGAGGAATTAAATATACTTTTGTTAAAGAATCGAACGAGTGGATGACTCTTCTTTTTGGATTGGTTCCTTGGATTTTAATTATTGGTGTTTGGGTGCTTTTCATGCGACGTATGCAAGGCGGTGGTGCTGGGGGTCAAAAAGGAATTTTTAGTTTTGGGAAAAGTAAAGCAAAGCTAATTTCAGAATCACAAACAAAAGTTACCTTTAATGATGTTGCTGGTGCCGATGAAGCTAAACAAGAGCTTGAAGAAGTAATCGAATTTTTGAAAGAACCAACCAAATTTCAAAAACTTGGTGGAAAAATTCCTCGTGGTGTTTTATTGCTAGGACCTCCGGGAACAGGCAAAACCCTTTTAGCGCGTGCAGTTGCCGGTGAAGCTGGTGTTCCATTTTTCTCAATTAGTGGTGCCGATTTTGTGGAAATGTTTGTTGGTGTTGGTGCTTCTCGTGTGCGCGATTTGTTTGAACAAGGGAAAAAAAATGCTCCATGTATTGTGTTTATTGATGAAATTGATGCTGTTGGTCGTCAACGTGGTGCCGGTCTTGGCGGTGGTCACGATGAACGCGAACAAACACTTAATGCTCTTCTTGTTGAAATGGATGGTTTTGAACAAAACAGTGGTGTTATAATTATTGCAGCAACAAATAGACCAGACGTTCTTGACCCTGCTCTTTTAAGACCAGGCCGTTTTGATAGACAAGTTGTTGTTGATAGACCAGACGTAAAAGGAAGAGAAGGAATTCTTAAAGTTCATACTCGTAAAACTCCTTTAGATGAAAGTGTAAAATTAAAAACCCTTGCTAAAGGTACTCCCGGATTATCAGGTGCTGAGCTTGCTAATTTAGTTAACGAAGCCGCATTATCAGCCGCACGTAAAAATAAAACCACCATAGATATGACCGATTTTGAGGATGCCAAAGATAAAATAATGATGGGAATGGAAAGAAAAAGTCTCATTATTTCTGAAAAAGAGAAAAATATTACGGCTTATCACGAAATTGGTCATGTTCTTGTTGCACTTAAAACACCACAAGCTGACCCAGTCCATAAAGTTACTATTATTCCACGAGGTCGTGCTTTGGGTGTTACAACTTATCTTCCAGTAGATGAAAAACACACATATTCAAAAGAATATCTTGAAGGAATTATTACTTATGCACTTGGTGGCAGAGCTGCTGAAAAAATAGTTTTCAATAATTTTACTACCGGTGCCGGAAATGATATTGAAAAAGCGACCGGCATTGCCAGAAAAATGGTTTGTGAATGGGGAATGAGTGAAAAAATGGGACCAATTGCGTATGGTTCTAAGCAAGAAGAATTATTCCTTGGTAGAGAAGTAACAAAACATCAAGAATTTAGCGAAAACACTTCTCAAGAAATTGATGCCGAAGTAAAAATAATTGTTATGGAAGCAATGGCGCGTGCAGAAAATATTTTGGTGGAAAACATGGACGTTCTACATAGACTTTCAAAAGAATTGTTAGAGCGTGAAATTCTTGATGCTGACGAAATTAATAAAATTATAAATGGCGAAGAACTACCGCCATTAAAGAAAAACAGCGATGAAATTCCTGATCACGTTAAAAATATGATTAAAGAAAAAGAGGCAAGAAAAGAAGGTCCTAACAAAGAAATAGAGAAAAAAGACGGAAGTGATGACAACAACGCTTGATAAGGGAACAATAAATTACAAAGCGGAATTGTTAAGAAAAAGCATACACTTGCTTTCACTTTCAATAGCAATTGTTTATTATTTTATTACAAAGGAATTAGCACTCACTATACTAATTCCTTTTACTTTATTATCTCTAATTTTGGATTTGGCAAGGTATCTTTTTCCATCATATAAAAAGTTTTTCCATTCCGTTTTTGGATTTATGCTTCGTGAACATGAAATTAATTCAAAGCAAATTACACTAAGTGGTGCTACTTATGTATTAATTGCAGCTCTAGTTACGGTTTTATTTTTTGCAAAAGTTTTTGTTTTGTTAGGAATTGCTGTTCTAATTTTTGGTGACATTTTTGCTGCTTTAATAGGAAGAAAATTTGGACGCCATAAATTCCTTTTTAAAAGTCTTGAAGGAACAGTCGCATTTTTGTTATTTGGAAGTTTAGTAATGTTGGCAACGCCAAAAATTGAGGGAAATCTTACCGAATATTTAATAGGATTTGCTGCTGTTGTTGTTTCAGCTATTGTAGAAAATATTTCTTACGGTTGGGCTGATGATAATTTAACAATTCCTTTGTCGGTTTGTATTACGATGGCAGTCCTTTATTCAATATTTTTACCAAATTTACAACTAATTTTACCACACGTTCCACATTAAACATGGATAATGCAAAAGGGTTAAAAGAAGAAGCAATTTAATAAGACAGGATAGGTGAAACTTATTATAAATTTTTGTGTATAACTTTTATTATTTTTAACAAATTTGAACTTATATGAAAAACAAGCCAACTATTTTACTTTCTATTTTCTTTTTAGCAATATTCCTTTTTTCTGCATGCACTAACTCAAAAAAGCCAGCTATTGGAAATGATGATGATATTATTGTTATTGCAGATTCACTCCATTTCCTTGAACTTGAAGCCGAAATGCTACATGTTTTTGAAAAGGTAATATATACTCCGCAGCCTGAAAATCTTTTTAATCTAAAAAGGGAAAACATTGAAAACCTTAATCAACTTAAAAGCAGAAAAAACATAATCTTTCTTGGCTCTCTTAATGCAAAAGACCAAGTTTCGGAATATATTAAACAAGCTTTAGATTCTTCGGTGACCAAACTTGTAAAGAATAGAGAAGAATTCTTTTTCAACAAAAACAATCTATGGGCAAAAGATCAATTGGTTATGTTTATTGTTGCCAACTCGGCAGAGGAATTAAAAAAAGATATATTAAATGGAAATGAAGAACTTCTTTATTCTTTCAGAAAAATATCCAACGACAGACTCTTTTCAAAACTTTATAAACCAAGATATGAAAACCAAAAAATTGAAGCTGAATTGTTAAACAAATATGGTTGGACAATTTACGTGCAACCTGCTGTTGAACTTGCAAAAAGTGATTCTACAAATAATTTTGTATGGCTAAGAAGTGGAAGAAATACACCAGTTGAACGCTGGATATTTGTCCATTGGATTGAAAATGCAAACGCAAGTTTTCTAAATAGTGACAGCCTAATAAATATTAGAAACAGAATTACGCAAAAGCATTTTTTGGTTAGCGATGATTCGGTTTGCGTTGATATTTCTTTTGGGATGTCTAAACCCATGGTTTCGCAAGCAAATTTTAACGAACATTATGCTTTAATGAGTCAAGGTTTTTGGAAATTTAGTGATAAATCCGGAGGCGGTCCTTTTGTGAGCTATTCATATTTGGATGAAAATACTGGACGATTTTACATGCTTGATGCTTCAATTTATGCCCCAAAATATTATAAGAAAAAGCTAATTCAACAAGGCGATGTAATTCTTACTTCATTTAGAACAATTGATGAATTATCAGAAGAAAGAAAAGAAGAAATTTTAGATGAGTTAGAATAATTTTTGTAGAGGTTACACAATATGTTACCTCTATAAAACCATTTCATCTTCTGCATAAGTGTTTTCAGTTTCACATACACGAACTTTTACTTTTATAATATTTTTGGGAAGATTTGATTTCGAAATTTTCTCCAAAAAATATCCAACAAGATTTTCGGCAGTGGATTCAAAAGGAACAATTACATGAGCAGAATTTAGCGCAGATATTTTTTCTATTAAAATTTTATCCTTTTCCCAAATAATTACAGAGTGGTCTAACTTTTTTACAAGGGGAGCAACAATATCTTTAACCACAAAATAATCAAGGACCATTCCAGTATTGCTATCAACACTTCCTTCAAATTCCACTTCCATTTTGTACGAATGTCCATGTAAATTAAAGCATTTTCCTTTGTGGCACTGCAATCTATGAGCCATTTCCCATCTAAAACTTTTTGCTATTTTCATTCTTCTTTATCTCTTTATTAATTTCTTTTAAACATTTTCAACTCAGTAGTGTTTTATTAAACCCCCGTTTTTGCAGGATCCCATATATATTTATGCATTTGTAGTTGATAACGAACATTTAAATTATCTTCTAAAATCCAATTAACCAATTCTTCGTGCTCAATTTTTCCAAACACGGAGGAAAATAAAATAGTGACTTTTTCATTTAGCTTGTATTTTACAATTATATCTTTTGCCCAATTGTAATCTTCTTGCGAACCAATTACAAATTTAACTTCATCTTTGGGTTTTAAGCATTCAACATTTCTAAAATCATTTTTTTTATCCATTTTGCTGGATGGGGTTTTGAAATCCAAAATATTTGTAACTCGTTTATCAACATTTTCAATCAAAAGAGAGCCACTTGTTTCGAGCAAAACAACAAAACCTTTATCGCATAGTTTTGTCATTAGAGGATAAACGTCACTTTGCAAAAGTGGTTCGCCTCCAGTAATTTCAATTAAGTTGCAATTGTACGAAGCCACAACTTCAATTATTTCCTCAATTGACATTTCTTTTCCATCATAAAACGCATATTCAGTGTCGCAATAAGTACATCGCAAATTGCAACCAGTTAATCTTACAAATACACATCTTTCGCCAGCAAAAGTACTTTCACCTTGAATTGAGTAGAATATTTCATTTATTTTTAGCATGTATAATCTTTCTAATTTGGATTGTAAAAATAAGCAAAATTTTAGACGCATTTTTGAAAAGAGACTAAAATTAAACTAGTAATGCAACAAAAATGATATCATAATAGCCGTAAACCGTTGGATTTATTAGTTTATTTATTTAAGTTCATTTTATAGAAATGCAAAAAATTAATGTTTACAACTATGATTGATTTCAAAAAAATTGATTACCTCGAAAGAGGAAATGATAGGCAAAGAAAAGTTTATAAGTTTTTGATTGAATCTGAGATATTGGAAATTTTAAAAGAGTATACCCCGATATTAACAGGTACAATACCAATTTGCATTGACTTGCCAGATAGTGATTTGGATATAATTTGTGAATGTAATGACCATGATACATTTTGTAATTGGTTGAAACTACATTTCGGTAAATTTGAAGATTTTAAATTGTGGACAAATAGTTTTTATGGAGTTAAAGCCAGTATTGCCAGCTTTAAATCGGACATCTTTAAAGTTGAGATATTTGGACAAGATATTACAACAGTTCAACAAAACGCATACAGGCACATGATTATTGAAAATCAGATTTTGCTTGAAAAA
>PCUD01000093.1:12788-19836 GCA_002786785.1 Ignavibacteriales bacterium CG18_big_fil_WC_8_21_14_2_50_31_20
TTAGACTTAAAACAACAGGGTTAAAAACAGAACCAGCTTTTGCAAAATTACTTGATTTAAATGGTGACCCGTATTTAGAACTTTTAAAATTTGACGGAAGAAATAATTAAAAGAAAGAATATGTTATGGTAACGCATAAAACAGAGCATATTCAAGCTCCAACGCACGAGACAAAAATTCAGCTTGCAAAAGAGTGTTTTTTTACTCACAAATTCTAAAAAAAAATTGTATTTTGCATTAAAAAAAAGACTAAATGAAATATTCAGACCCATTTAAAATATTGCAGCCCAACGAAAGATGGGCGCCAACACAAAGCCAAATGGATGCTTTTCAAAATGCCTATGAAAAGCTTTTACCGCCGTTGGTTTACAAAATTCGATTAGCTGTTACAAAATGGAGAGAAGAAGAATACAAAGGTGCTTCCGACACTTCCAAATCATTAATGAATTTTTGGTTTAATCAGGAACATTTAATCGGACAAACGAAATTTAGTTTTTTCTTTTCGCAGCGTGAAGCAATAGAATCAATTATTTATTTGTATGAAGTTGCAAAAGCAAAAGATAAATACGAATTAATGCGTTTTGATTCTTCGGGTCGTGTAAGTACCGGAATGTTTGACGAAAGCTGGACAAGGTATGTTATAAAAATGGCGACCGGCGCGGGTAAAACAAAAGTTATGGGTTTGGCATTAGTTTGGAGTTATTTCCATAAACGCTACGAAACTGACAGCCCACTTTCAAAAAACTTTTTGGTAATTGCTCCAAACATAATTGTATTAAACCGTCTGAGAAGAGACTTTGATGGCTTAAAAATGTTTTTCGAAGAACCATTTCTACCCGAAAATGGCTTTGACGACAAAGATTGGAAAAACGATTTTCAATTAACATTACATATTCAGGACGAACTTAAACCAATAACAGAATCGGGAAATATTTTTCTAACAAATATCCACAGAGTATTTTTTAATGAAGAACCTGAACAAAGTTTTGAGCATACTTTTTTGGGGGTAAAGCCAAAACCAGATGCCGACACATCAAAAGGTTTAGACTTGGGAAAGGTGTTACGGAGTGATAAAATAAAAGACTTGGTGATATTGAATGATGAAGCTCATCACATACACGACAGTTCATTGGCTTGGTTTAAAAGCATTGAAGATATTAGCAACAAACTAAAACTAAAAAACGGTTGCGGAATAGGATTGCAAACTGATTTTTCTGCAACACCAAAACACAACAACGGTGCAATTTTCGTTCAAACAATTTGTGATTATCCTTTAGTTGAAGCTATCAAACAGAATGTAGTAAAATCTCCGGTTTTACCCGATGAAGCTTCAAGACAAAAAATACAGGAAAAGGATTCATCTGATTTTGTAGAACGATACAAAGATTACATTCATCTTGGTTACTTGGAATGGGAACAGCAATACGAGGAATTGAAGAATCACAAAACACCTATTCTTTTCATAATGACAATGAGTACCAAAGAAGCAGACCAGGCGGCGGCATTTTTGGAAAGCAACTATGCAAAAATGAAAAATGCGGTTTTGACAATTCACACAAATAATTCAGGTGAAATTAAGGAAACTGCAACTACAAAAAAGGCAAAAGAAGAATTAGAAATTCTCCGAAAAGCAGCTGATGATATTGATAAAGATTATTCTCCTTACAAAGCCGTTGTTTCAGTTTTAATGCTTCGCGAAGGTTGGGATGTTAAAAATGTCACAACTGTTGTTGGGCTTCGCCCATTCGGTGCAGATTCAAAAATATTACCTGAACAAACAATCGGACGTGGTTTGAGAAAAATGTTTCCGCTTGACACTCCTGAAAATTTGGTTGTTGTTGGAACACCAGCATTTCTAGAGTTTGTTGAAAGTCTAAAAACCGAAGGTGTCGAATTTCAGTACAGCCCAATGGGAAAAGGGACAAAAGGAAAATCGCCCGTTATTGTGGAAGTTGATAAAGAAAATCCCAATAAAAATCTTGATGATTTGGATATCCCCATTCCACAAATGAGTCCAAGAATTTACAGGGAATTTAAAAATCTTGAATTAATTGATGTTAGCAAATTCAAAAACGAAAAAGTAATATTAAAGAAATTCAGTAGTGAAGAATTAAAAGAAATTGTTTTCAACGATATTGAAGGAGATTTTTCACATAAAACCGTTTTTAATGATACCGTTCCCGATTTCCGAAATGTAATCGGTTTTTTCACTTCTGCAATTTTAAAGGACAGTCGTTTGGTTAGTGGTTTTGATATTTTATATCCCAAAGTGGAGAGTTTTATTAAGTATCAACTTTTTAACCGAGAGGTAGAATTAAGCGAAGCTCAAACTTTACGCAACCTATCTGAGCTTCATCCCAAAGAAATCTTAAAATCTACTTTCAAAAAAGCAATTGACGAATTAACCGTAACCGATAGAGGGACGGCTGAAGTAAAAAACTACATTTCGCTAAAACTGACCAAACCTAAAATCGCAGAAAACCAATCCTTTCTTGTTCCTAAAAAATCCGTATTCAATAAAATAATTGGCGATAATCTTTTTGAACTGGAATTGGCTTCGTTTTTAGAAAATAAATTTGATGATGTTATTTCCTATGCTAAAAACACAATTGGTGAAGGTGGTGTAAACTTCAAAATTGAATATCAGTCAGAAGACGGAAATATTCGTGAATATTACCCCGACTTTTTTGTAAAAACCCAACCCAACACTTTTTTTATTTTAGAAACTAAAGGGCGGGAAGATTTAGACGACATACGAAAGATTAAAAGACTTATTGCCTGGTGTAAAGACATAAACTCGGTTCAGCAAAATTACACTTATACACCCGTTTATGTAAAGCAAGAAAAGTGGGATGAAATAAAAAACGAATTGAAATTATTTGCCGATGTATTAAAAATTTTTGAAGTGAAATGACAGAAAAACAATTAATAGAATTATTGAACGATTTGGTAAAGTTACCATCCGAAAATGAATGGGTTGAGTTTAAACCAAACAAAGGTACAATCTCAAATGAAGAAATTGGCGAATATATTTCTGCCATGAGTAACGGCGCCACTATTAAAAATAAACATTATGGCTTTTTAATATGGGGCGTTGAGGATTCTAATCATAAAATAATCGGAACCAATTTCACATTTACAAAAGCTAAACAAGGAAACCAAGATTTAGAGCTCTGGTTACGAAATTTATTATCCCCAAGCATTAATTTTGAAATTTATGAATTCTATACAAATAAACATAAAATAGTATTAATTCGCATCCCTTCGGCAAAGGGAGAACCTACATATTTTAAGAAAATTCCTTATATCCGTATTGGAAGTAATAAAACAGATTTACGTAATTTCCAAGAATACATTCGGATGATTTATAATTCTTTGGAAGATTGGACAAAAGTTATTGTATCTGATGCCACTATTGATGATTTAGACTCGGAGGCTATTAAAAAAGCTCGTATTGAGTTTGTAAAACGTAATCCAAAATATGAAAATGAAGCTTCAAATTGGGATGATGCAAAATTTTTGAACAAGGCAAAAATTACTATTAAAAGTAAAATAACCCGCACTGCTTTAATTTTACTTGGAAAAGAAGAATCTGAACACTTTCTAGGCTCAACCGTTAAAATAAGATGGAACTTAAAAACAATTGACAATCAGGATAAAGATTTTGAAATTTTTTCAATTCCATTAATTCTTGCAGTTGATAACGTTTACAAAAAAATAAGAAATCTTAAATATCGCTATTTACGAGATGGGACACTTTTCCCCGATGAATTTCTACGCTATGATCCTTTTACAATACGCGAACCATTAAATAACGCAATTGCTCATCAAGACTATTCAAAGGGTGCACGCATTAATGTTGTGGAAATTGAAGATGACCAGCTTATTTACTCAAATTATGGTACTTTTATTCCCGGCTCTGTTGAAAATGTAATTCTACATGATTCCCCCGAGGAAAGGTATAGGAATCCTTTCCTTGTTGAGGCGATGAAAAATCTGGATTTGATAGAAACACAAGGCGGCGGTATAAGAAAGATTTTTAATTTTCAACGTGAGCGCTTCTTTCCTCTTCCTGACTATGATTTCGCTAACGGTAAAGTTAAAGTTACTGTTACCGGGAAAATTCTTGATGAAGATTTTGCTCGAATTTTAATTCAGAATAAATCTTTAACGCTCGAAGATATATTATTGCTCGATAAGGTACAAAAAAAGAAAAAATTAAGTTCGGAAGAATTTAATTATCTTAAAAAACAGAAGCTTATTGAAGGCAGAATAAATTCAGCATATTTATCTTTTAATGTTATTAAAAGAATTGATGATGATGCATTAAAAGCTGAATATTTAGCTAATCGTAGTCTTGACGATTCGCATTTTAGGGAAATGATTGTGGAATATCTAAAGCGCTTTGGCAAAGCTAAACGCCGAACTTTAAATAATTTTATTGTACCAAAACTTTCGGATGCACTTTCACTTAAACAAAAAATAAAAAAAGTTGATAACTATTTATCATTCTTAAGGAAAGCAAACCAAATTGAATCAAATGAAAAGAAAGAATGGTTTTTAAAAAATTGAACAGTGTTTAGTAGAATTTAGGTGAGTTTGGGCGTATTTAGGTGAAAATTAAGGCGAAAATGGCTGTAACTGGATGTAAACAAACAACTTAATTTTTATCTGTTTAGGCGAGTTTTAAGGGTTTTTTAAGGGGAAAGAGATTCACAACAGAAAAATTTAGGTATAACAAGAAGAATAAATTTTGAATAAAAATAAAGTGAAATTATGACAGAACAAGAAAAGAATGATATCATTGAACTGATTAAAGCAGGCAAAAAGCTGCCCAAAGAGTTTATTTATAAATTATTTGCTGATGAAGAAGATGTTTTTCTTTTCTGGAATGGACGAAAAGAAGACATTACAAATGTTGCTCTGCCTTTTCATAGCATTGAACATATTGATGAACCAAGAAAAGAAGCCGATAAACTGCAAACCAGTTTGTTTGAAACAGATTTCCGTGGACGACAATTAAAAGGCTGGACAAATAAACTAATTTGGGGCGATAACAAACTTATTCTTTCCTCTTTGGCAAATGGTCCAATAAGAGAAGAAATTGAAAAAGAAGGCGGTTTAAAACTTATTTACATTGACCCACCTTTTGCCGTAGGTGCTGACTTTGGTTTTGATATAAAGATTGGTGGCGAAACCGCTGAAAAGAAACAAAGCATTATTGAAGAAATTGCATACCGTGATACTTGGGGTAAAGGAATCTCTTCTTATTTAAATATGATGTTTGAGAGAATTAAACTAATGCATCAACTTCTTTCAAAAGATGGTTTGATAATGATTCATAGTGATTTTCGCGTTAATAGTTATCTCAAGCTACTTTTAGATGATGTGTTTGGTGTAAATAATTTTATTAATGAAATAATTTGGCATTATAGAACTGGGAATTTGGCTAATAAAATCTTTCAAAGGAGACACGACAATATTTTATTTTACTCAAAGAATGAAAAATATACCTTCACTCCTCAAGAAGTTAAGGAATACTATTTTTGCCTTTATGGTCCTGGTTTTAAATCATCTTTTGAAGGAAGACAACAAGGGACTGATGAATACGGTGACTTTAGAATAAGTCAAGTAGATGATGTTTGGAATATTTCAGCAGTATTTACTTTAAGTAATGAACATTTACCATACCCCACCCAAAAACCCGAGGCCCTTTTAGAAAGAATTATAAAAGCAAGCAGCAATGAAGGTGATTTAATAGCCGATTTCTTTTGCGGCAGCGGCACAACTGCAGCAGTTGCGGAAAAATTAAACCGCAAATGGATAACTACCGATTTAGGAAGATTTTCAGTTCACACAACTCGCAAAAGATTGATTGGCATACAACGGGTATTGCAAGCAAATGGCAAAGATTTCCGTGCTTTTGAAATATTAAATTTGGGCAAATATGAACGCCAGTTTTTTATGGATGACTTAACAAACGGTAGTTCGACAGGCTCACTAACCGCCAAAGAAGATTTGTATGTTGATTTAATCTTGCAAGCCTACAAAGCAAAACGAATTGAAGGACACAGCACATTGCACGGAAGTAAAGTAGGTCGGTTTGTGAATGTTGGTCCTTTGGATGTTCCTGTAACACAAAGCCGATTACTGGATATTTTTGAAGAATGCCGCCAAAAACTATACACGCAAGTAGATGTTTTGGGCTTTGAATTTGAAATGGGCTTAACTCCACAGTTTATTCAGGAATTGAGAGAAAAAGGTGTTGTAATTACTTTAAAATATATTCCAAAAGATGTGTTTGATAAACGAGCCGTTGAAAAAGGTCAAGCCCGTTTTTATGATGTTGCCTACTTAAACACCAAAGAAAAAATCAAAGGGAAATCAATAACAATTGAATTAACCGATTTTGTTACACATTACACTCAAGATGATATTGAAGATATTCAACAATCAATGCGAGCAGGAAGTAAAGTAGTAATCGAAGACGGACAGATTATTAAAATTGAAAAGGATAAAAACGGAATTATTACAAGAACCGTTTTAACTGAAAATTGGTTCGACTGGATTGATTATTGGGCAATCGACTTTAACTATGAAGACAAAAAGGAAATAATTAAAATTCATAACATCAAAGGCGAAATAGAAGAAAAATGGAGTGGAAATTATTTGTTTGAAAACGAGTGGCAAAGTTTTAGAACCAAGAAAAATCCAACTATTGAATTTACGAGTACTGCTCACGAATATAAAGAATCAGGTAAATACAAAGTAATGGTAAAAGTGGTTGACATTTTGGGAATTGATACAAGTAAGATTATTGAAATAAAGATATAGCCGAACGCGCGACCAAAACAACCAGAAAAATACTTGTCTACTAAAGCCACGACCTAAATCGTGGCTTTATTGTAAATCTATTTATTTTGTAATGCAATTAAGTTTAATGCACTGCCAGCTTTGAACCATTCTATTTGACCCTGATTCATGGTATGGTTTAATTTTATTTCGTCTTTTGTTCCATCAGCGTGTTTTATAATTGCATCAACTTGTT
>PCUD01000093.1:19870-27805 GCA_002786785.1 Ignavibacteriales bacterium CG18_big_fil_WC_8_21_14_2_50_31_20
TTAAATCGTAATCGTTTGGATTTGCAAATGTTAATGGAAGCATCCCTTGTTTTTTAAGATTTGTTTCGTGAATACGTGCAAAGCTTTTTACAATAATTGCTTTTCCACCAAGGAAACGTGGTTCCATTGCTGCATGTTCGCGGCTTGAGCCTTCGCCATAGTTTTCATCGCCAACAACAACCCAGTTTATTCCTTTTGCTTTGTATGCGCGCGCAACTTCTTGCACAACTTTGTACTCGCCAGTCAATTGGTTTTTTGCTTCGCCTGGTTTTTCGGTATAAGCGTTTATTGCACCAAGTAAAAAGTTGTTTGAAATATTATCCAAATGCCCACGGAATTTTAACCAAGGACCAGCCATTGAAATATGATCTGTTGTACACTTTCCTTTTGCTTTTAACAAAAGAGGCATATCTGTATAATCTTTGCCATCCCACGGTGAAAATCTTTCCAAAAGCTGTAATCTATCACTTGTTGGACTAACTTTTACTTCAACCGATGAGCCGTCTTCAAGAGGTGCTAAATATCCTTTTAAATCTGGAACAAATCCATTTTCTGGAAGCTCGTCACCGAATGGAGAATCCAATTTAAATTCATTTCCATCAGAGTCTTTTAAGGTATCAATTTCTGGATTAAAAGTGATTTTTCCAGCAAGCGTTAAAACGGTTGTAATTTCTGGTGAAGCAACAAAAGCTAACGTATTTGGGTTTCCGTCCTGACGTTTTGCAAAATTTCTGTTAAATGAGTTAACAATGCTGTTGCGTTTGTTTTCTGGATTATCCATTCTGTGCCACATTCCAATACAAGGTCCGCAAGCGTTAGCCATAACAACACCGCCGAAATCGGTTAATGTTTTCAACTGTCCGTCGCGTTCAATAGTAGCTCGAACTTGCTCAGAACCTGGAGTAATTATAAACTCAGCTTTTGCTTTTAATCCTTTTGCCATTGCTTGTCGCACAATACTTGCAGCGCGGTCAATATCCTCGTAACTTGAGTTTGTGCAGCTTCCAATTAAACCAACACTAAGTTCATCTGGAAAATTATTTTCTTTTGTAGCTTGTTTCATTTTAGATAGAGGCCAAGCACGGTCTGGAGAAAAAGGACCATTTAAGTGCGGCTCTAATTCATCTAAATTTATTTCAAGAATTTGGTCATAATATTTTTCTGGAGTTTCGTAAACCTCATTATCGGCTCTTAAATAATCAGCATTTTGAGTCGCAAGTTCAGCAACATCTGTGCGGTTGGTTTTCTTTAAGTAAGCCGCCATTTTTTCATCAAAAGGAAAAAGAGAAGTAGTTGCACCAATTTCGGCGCCCATGTTGCAGATGGTTCCCTTTCCAGTTGCGGAAATTGTTTTTGTGCCTTCGCCAAAATATTCAACAATTGCACCAGTACCACCTTTAACAGTAAGCTCGCCAGCAACTTTAAGAATTACATCTTTTGGTGAAGTCCAACCAGAAAGTTTACCTGTTAATTTAATACCAATAAGTTTTGGCCATTTAAGTTCCCAAGCCATTCCAGCCATAACATCAACAGCATCAGCACCACCAACACCAATAGCAACCATTCCAAGTCCACCAGCATTAGGGGTGTGAGAATCAGTGCCAATCATCATTCCACCAGGGAAAGCATAATTTTCGAGAACAACTTGATGAATAATTCCAGCACCAGGTCTCCAGAATCCAGCACCGTATTTTTGGGTTACGGATTCAAGGAAATTATAAACTTCTTCGTTTTCATCATTGGCTCTATCAAGATCTGCTTTTGCATTATCGCGGGCTTGAATTAAATGGTCGGCATGTGCAGTTGAAGGCACAGCAACAGTTTTTCTTCCAGAATGCATAAATTGAAGAAGTGCCATTTGGGCAGTTGCGTCTTGCATTGCAACTCTATCTGGAGCTAAATCAACATAATCAACTCCGCGCTTATGTTCTGTTGTGGTTTCGTCCCAAAGGTGTGAGTATAAAATCTTTTCGGCATAAGTCATTGGTCTTCCAAGAATTTCGCGGGCTTTACTCACTTTTTCCGAAAAACCAGCATAAACTTTTTGTATCATATCAAAATTTTCAGCCATTTTTTTCTCCATTTACTTTAAAAAATCTAATTGCAAAAAATACGGAATAATTGAAAATATTGCTAAATATCTTTATGATGTAAAACAGTTTTACAATCGTGTGAATTTATTATGGATTAAATTTTTTATCTTTATAAAGGATAATCAATTCTTCTGGATTGTTTTGTGTGTTAAAGAAAAATCAACCCATAAAAAATAGATTTTAAATGATAAAAGCCCATAAAAAAATTAGTGTTTTAGGAAGTGGATGGCTGGGATTTCCATTAAGTGAAAAATTGATTAATTGCGGAAATTCGGTTAAAGCTTCAACAACATCTCAAAATCGTTTTGAAGAATTGCTGTCAATAAAAGCCGAGCCTTTTTTAATTGATATAAATTGTTTATCTCAAAACATAAATGAGTTTCTTGAATCTGAAATTTTGATAATCAATATTCCCTCAAAAAACTTGGAAGGTTTCAAAAAATTACTAATTGAGTTGAAATTATCACAAATTGAAAAAGTGATATTTATTAGCTCAACTTCAGTTTATGAAAACTCAAATAAAACAATATTTGAATCGGACAACTTAGAAAGTTCAACAAATCCACTTGTTTTAATCGAAAACTTATTTAAAAATTGTAATCAATTTAAAACAACCATTTTGCGGTTCGGAGGACTAATAGGTTATAATAGGCATCCAGGAAAGTTTTTTGGCTCAAGCGGTTTTATTCCAAATCCGGGTTCGTTTGTAAATTTAATTCATTGCGATGATTGCATTGAAATTATAAATCAAATTATTCGGCAAGAAGTTTGGGCTGAAACGTTTAATTGTTGTGCCGATACACATCCCACAAGAAGAGAATTTTATACAAAGGCAGTTGAATCGTGTGGACTTGCATCGCCAAGATTTATTGATTCTGACACGAACACTTTTAAAATTATTAGCAATTTAAAGGTTAAAAGTGTTTTGAATTATAAATTTTTACATCCAGATTTATTGAAAATTGATTTTATTTAAAATTATAAAAACTATTTCCCAATTCTTCTAATATCCACACAATCCAAGATTTTCTTTTCATATCCATTTAATGTTACATAAATCATCGAATTGCCAAGCTCTTCCAAAGTTCCAACATATTTAGGAAACAATTTTTCAAAAATTGGATAAAATGGTGAAAGCACTTTAGAAACTTTGTATGCATTTTTCAAACCTTTTATTGGTTTAATGTATCCTGGTCTAAACATATAAGCACCTTTAAAAGGTAGTTTTAACAAATCATTTTCAGTTTACCCTTTAATGCGTGCCCACATGCTTTTGCCTTTTTCTGTGCTGTCAGTTCCTACTCCAGAAACGTACGTAAAAGTGATGTTTTTGCTTTGCCCACCATTAATTTTAATTAATGTTTTTGCAAAATTTAGCGTTAAGTCATAAGTTAGTTGCCTGTATTCGTTCTCCTTTTTTCCAACCGACGAAACTCCAGAACAAAAATAGCACGCATTGTAACCAGCAAGTTTATCTTCAATCGGGGACAAATCCATAAAATTTTTGTGGATTATTTCCATCAATTTTGGATGCTTTACACCGCAGGGTCTTCTATTAATAACCAATACAGATTCAACATTTTCATTTTGCAAACATTGATAAAGTACACCTTCTCCAACCATTCCTGTTGAGCCAGTAATAATTGCATTAATTTTCATGAGGTTCCTTTATTTTATTAAAAGGTTAGCTTTTAATGCTATGTGATCGGAGATGCTAACAGAATCAACCGTTACATCCTCAACGCCAATAGATTTTACATTTACCTTTTTCAAGTTGAATTTGCCCCAATTATCGTATGCCAAAATATAATCAAACCGTCTCGATGGTTTGCGTGAACGAAAAGCAAAAGTATATTCTTCTTTATTGCCATTAAATTCCTTGTGCAAATCTCGTGGAAAACCCAAGTGTTTTAATAAGTTTTTATACCGTTCAGAATTGTATGCATCGCTATTAAAATCACCAGCTAGCAAAACAATTAAATTTTTTGATGAGCTTACTTTTCCAGAGCTAATTACACCTTTTACTGCTAAATCAATAAAGGTTTTAATCTGATCTAATTGAAATAATTTATGTTCATGTGTTCCAATAGCTTGAACATGTGTTGTAAAAAGGAATAATTGGGTTGAATCATTAATGTTAAACAAAGACCCAAGTACAGATTTATTTGCAAGAAAATCTTTTGTTTTTGACCACTCTTTTTCCAAAACCATGTGGATTATGCCATTGGAGTTATTAATGTCATCCCCAAAATCTATTTTGGATAAATCCACACGAGGATACTTACTCATTAAAAACAAACCAGCATCCTGAAATAAAAATTCTGGAAAACTATTATAATCTACTCTTGAAATAATAGTTTGATAATTTGACTCACTTTTTTCAACAATTTCATTCCGTGTGCTTTCATCAAACAATTCTTGAAATAATACAAAATCAAACTGATTGCTTTTTACAAAACCGAGAAGACTATCCATCTCATTTTTCTCTTTATCGTAAATTGCTTTTATATTATATGTAACAATACTTATTTCATTGTGTTTTTTTTTGAATGCTTCATCAGAAATGTTTGTGCTCTTAATATAATCAATGGATGAACATGAATACATGACTAAAAGTGCAAAAATAAATTTAACTGTTTTTATCATTCATAATTTTTGTTGTTTGTAAATAATTGTTAGTATAAGATACAAAAAATTAAGTATTCAAGAGAAATTACCAGAAGTTTTTTAATGGAATTTTATAAAAGTATATTTAATTAAACAAATTTTGTTATTAATATTTAAACTTAAAACCGCTAACATAAAATAAAAGAAAGCATAATGATAAAAATACCAGAAAACATAAAAGCTTTAATTTTTGATTGCGATGGAACATTAGCCGATACAATGGGTCTTCATCTTGATGCTTGGAAAAGAGCATTTGAAATGAATGATCGAGAATTTCCACATGAATTTATAGATAGTCTTAAGGGCACTTCCGGAAAAGAGATTGTAAAGATGTACAATGAAAAATACAACGACAATCTAAGTCTTGAAAAAATTTTAAAAGATAAAGAAACCTTTACTAAAGAAAAGATTAAAAATGCCAAAGCAATACAGCCAGTAGTAGATATTGCACTTAAATATAAAAGCATTTTGCCAATGTCGGTTGCTTCTGGAGGGTCAGAATATAACGTTCATGCTTCTCTAACTTCAATTGGAATTTTTAATTTGTTTGATTTTGTACTTACATCAAGTGATAAAATACAAGCAAAGCCAAATCCAGAAATATTTTTGGAATGTGCAAGACGAATGAATGTGGCTCCAGAAAATTGTCTTGTTTTTGAAGATGGAGATTTTGGACTTGAAGCTGCAGAAAGAGCTGGAATGAAATCGGTAGATGTTAGAAAATATTTGTGATTTTTCTAGATTTCTGCATTATTTAATTCAATTATTAAATCGGCTAATTTGCTTCGAATTTTATTTTTGTTAATTCTTCCGAGACTTTCCACAATTTTTGGGCAATTGCGTCATTTTTTGCTAATGCATTTGGTTGAACCAAAACTGGAAAACCTTTCCATTCCTGCCAGCCATCGGGACCAAAATAATCGCCACTTTTTGCATTTTTGTCAGTTGCTGCTCTTAATGTTGGCAAAGCACCTTGCTCAGTTGGCATTGCAAAAAATTTATTTGCAAATTCAAAAAATCCAGAGTGGCGCTGAAGATCGGTTGCAGTCCAACCAGGATGAGCTGCTGTTACCAAAATCTTTTTATCAACTAATCTTTTGGCTAATTCTTTTGTAAAATATAAATTTGCAATTTTGCTATCGCCATAAGCGCGCCATGCTTTATATTTTCTGTTTTCCCAACTTAAATCACCAAAATTTATGTTTCCATATTTATGAGCTGAACTTGCAACATTAACAATTCTGGAATTTGGAGTACGTTCAATTAAATTGAGTAGTTGCAAAGTTAAAGCAAAATGTCCTAAATGATTTGTCCCAAACTGTAGCTCAAATCCATCTTTTGTTTTTGAATATGGCGGAATCATAACTCCAGCGTTATTAATTAGTAAATCAAGTTTTTCAAATTTTTGGTTAATCTCATCAGCAAAATCTTTAATGGATGATAAATCTGACAAGTCAATTTTCATTACACGCACATCTGCTTTTGAATTTTTACTCATTATCTTTGCTTTTGCATTTTCGCCTTTTTTAAAATTTCGAACGGCAATAATAACTTTTGCATTTTTATTTGCAAGCACTCTTGCGGCTTCATATCCAATTCCACTGCTTGAGCCAGTTACTATTATTATTTTTCCACTTTGATCTGGAATGTTTTCGGCTGTCCAGTTATTTTTATTAATCATTTTATATTCCCCGTCTTAATTGTAAGCAAAATGTATTTTCAAAACTAAATTAGTTAAGTTTTGGCAAAAATTTAAATTTCCTTTTGCTAAAATAAACAAATTCAATTTATTCCCCAATATGCATTAGAAAAGCATTAATGCATGTTTTCGACTAACGCGCTCTAAGTATTTATACCATTTTTCACTCAACCTTTTGTGTACAAACGCTACAACCGAGTAAGTTGGGGCAAGTTCGCCACTATATTGATTACTTTTTTTAAAATGTTAATTTTAATCCTATTGCATTATCTATGTTTATCAAAAATGAATTTCCGGGTTTTAGTATTTAAGAATAGTAAACTTTATATTTTAACCTTTGTTTATAATCTTTAATCCTACTTATTTAAAAGGATAATTTCTAGCAATGGATTTTTTTGAAATATTTATTATTGCTCTCGGTTTAGCAATGGATGCTTCGGCGGTTTCGCTTGTTGCAGCTACTACTGGATATGCAAACAATTCGCGGGCAAAATTTAGACTTTCTTTTCATTTTGGACTTTTTCAATTTTTAATGCCAATTGTTGGATGGTTTGTAGGAATTAGTTTTGCTTCTTATTTTACAATGTTTGACCACTGGATTGCCTTTTTGCTTCTATCTTTTGTAGGTGGAAGAATGATTCTTTCTGGACTTAATCCTAAATTAGAAAGCTACAAAAAAGATCCAACACATGGTTTTACCTTAATAATATTAAGTGTTGCTACAAGCATTGATGCTTTGGCAATTGGTTTAAGTCTTGCAATGTTAAATGTAAATATTTGGTATCCAAGTGTAATTATTGGGATTATTACCGCATCACTTTCGTTATTTGCAATAAGTGTTGGAAAGAGAATTAAAGCTTCAATTGGAAAGCAAATGGAAATTATTGGAGGAGCAATTTTAATAATTATTGGCCTTAGAATTTTGATTACTCATTTATATCAATAACTATAACCGAATAATTTATTTTTAGAATTTACCAATGTATATGCTAAAATTAAATCCCGAATAATTTTTCAGTTCGTTAATCTTCCATACTTTAATTCAAAAGAGCTAACAAATTCTTCAGGATGTTTAAATAATACGAATTCACTTGAATGTAAATAACTAAAACTGTAATTATTATTTTGAATTTCATAATTAAGGGAAGCAAATAGATTTAAACCAATATCAGAATTAGAAAAATTTATAAAGCTAAAACCAGTTCCAACTTGTAACCCAAATGAACTTTTTACTTCATCCTGTCCAAATGAAAAACTGTTATTAATCCGACGACTATAAACCGTAATTAAGCAGCATATTTAATCTCAGGGTGGTTAAAATACTTTTTTACTCTTTTGCAGTCATTCTGTAAGATTGTCATATGTTCGTTCACTATTTTTTTCAAATTATCATCGTTTTTAGGAGCTGGTTTTTCTGAGACACCATATTTCAAATCACAATTAAGATATTCATCGGGATTTTTCTCTGGAGAATAT
>PCUD01000139.1 GCA_002786785.1 Ignavibacteriales bacterium CG18_big_fil_WC_8_21_14_2_50_31_20
ATCATTCTTTTCAGGAAGTTTCCTCTGTCAGAAGCAAAAACAAAAGTTCGATAGACTTCGAGTCCGTTAATATTTTGTTTCTCAAAAAGTTTCAGTTTAGTTTTAACTTCATTTTTATTCATTAAATAACTTGGGAATGGAGTAATCACTTTAATATCCAATCCGAGCGTTGATAATTCTTCTGCAAAACCTATGCTGCGTTGAGAGCCACCGCCTATTTCTGGAGGGAAGTATTGAGTAACAATTAAAAATTTGTGTTTCATTTATTAAAGTCGTTTAATAGAAAGTTAAATATAGGAAATAACCTATAGATTTTCAGATTTCAAAATGTCAATGATTCGCTCTGCCGCTTTACCATCCCCGAAAGGATTTTTTGAAGAGAAAAAATTGTAAGATTCTAAAAGTTTCTCTTTAATCTCATAAAAAACTCTTTTCACATTGCTGGAATTAGACCCAACTAGAAAACCATAACCGGCATCAATGGCTTCCATTCTCTCTGTCACGTCCCTTAAAACCATTACCGGTTTAGAAAACACATAACATTCTTCCTGAATTCCTCCTGAATCAGTCATAATAAAACTGCACTTGCTCATTAAGAAAAGGAATTTTAAATAATCCAATGGGGGTGTTAAGAAAATATTTTTTACGTCGCCTAAAATTTCTTTTACAGGAAGAGATACATTTGGATTCAAATGCACGGGATAAATGAAATTAATATCCGGGTTTTCAGTTGACAATTCTTTTAGTGTATGAAAAAGTTCCGCAAATTCCGATCCAAACTTTTCCCTTCTATGAAGAGTTATTAAAACAAATTCTTTATCGAAAAAAGATTTGTTCAGCAACCTATAAAATGATTCCTCTATCTCTTTTTCCATTAGTGACATTCTTTTTTTTGCGCCTTCGAGAGCATCAACCACGGTGTTCCCGGTAACGTAAACATGCTGCGGTAATACTCCTTCATTAATTAAATTATTATACGCAATCCCTGTTGGCGCAAAATGATATTTAGCAATAATAGAGATGAATCTCCTGTTAGCTTCTTCGGGATAAGGGCTGTTTAAATTATAACTTCGCAGCCCGGCTTCAACATGCCCGACATTTACTTTTAAATAATAGGCTGCCAGCGCTGAAATAAAAGCTGTTGTTGTGTCGCCCTGAACTAATAATAAATCGGGTTTAAATTCGTTTAGGACTTCTGAAATATGCTTTAATCCGCTTATAGATAAAGCTGCTAATGATTGATTTGGTTTCATCAAGTTCAAATCAATATCACTTTTCATCGAAAAAATTTCAAGCACTTGATTAAGCATTTCCTTGTGCTGCCCAGTAGAACATATAATTGATTCAATAGAATTTTCAGTTTTCAGTTTTAAAATTATTGGAGCAAGTTTTATTGCTTCCGGACGGGTTCCGAAAATTGTCAATATTTTTTGGTTAGGCATAATTTCTTTCTGCTAATTCATTGTACACGCCTAATAACTTTTGGGAATCGTTGTCCCAATTATATTTGTTAAAAACAGCGGTACGACCATTTTTACCGTAAGGAATAGTAGAGTTTTTTATTATTAAAATCTTCTCGAAAAAATCTTTTTCATTGTTCGACTGAAAAACTTCGCCGCTTGTAGTCTCATTAACAATTCTTTTTAAAGGAAGAGCGTTTGAAACAATCACCGGTTTGCCTATCAACATATACTCAAAGAGTTTGTGTGGAATTGTCGTATTAATAAAATCATTTGCTGGCTGCGGTATCATCAACACATCTGCAAAGTTTAAATATTTTATCAAATTTTGATGTCCGGGCCACTTAATAAATTTTACGAATCCTTCGGTTCCATCTGCTTGAGCTATTGATTTTAATATTGGAATTGATGGTCCGTCGCCAATAATCATCATCATAAAATTAGGCAATTTAGCTTTAAAGTACTTCAATGCTCTAACCGGAGTTTCGAGTCCTCTGTCTGGACTAACGCCACCTGAATATGCGACCACAAATTTCTCATTGACTTTAAAGTCCTCGCCGGCTGCTTCATATTTATAATTAAATGTATTAAAATCAACTGTGTTGGAAACTACTTCTACTTTATTTTCATCCAGTCCTTCATTAACTAATCTGATTTTGTTTTCCTCAATTACAACTAAAACTTTATCTACATGTTTGAGAATTTTCTTCTCGAGTAACGAGGCTAACCGATAGTTTTTAAAAAGAAAATTAAAAAACCCTTTTTTATTAAAGGCTTTTAAAGCCTGTGGATAATTTTCATGCATATCAAATATTACAGGTTTCTTATATAGCTTGCCAAGCATTAACCCCAGCGGAGCCATCGGCAAATCATGTGCATGAATGAAATCCGGTTTTACTATAAAGTAAGTCTTAAACAAATAATAGATAAATCTGGGATTCAGAAAAAAGGGGATATTTATAATTTTATTCAGTTTCTTATTTGTGAATAAAGCTTTGACACGAATGATATTACAAAAGGGAAAATCCGGTGAAATATTCTCCTCATATTGATTACATAAAAGAGAAACATTATATCCGGCATTTGTTAAACTTCTAATTTCCTTTTCCAACCTTATATCCGGTGGAAACGGAGCTTGAAGTAGCATTAGGATGTTTTCACGAAACGAATTCATTTGAATTTGTTTTTGGGATAGTAAAGAAATAACTTTGAAAAGAAATAAGATTCCTTTATATATTTAAAATTAAATGTAAACAATCCCACTAAAAATAATATTGGAATACGAATTAGCATTCCTATATAATGGAAAACTAATGCAAGCGGAAATTTAATTCCTTTAAAATGTTTTTGAAAAATTTGAATAGTTGCTCTCATACGATTTTTATGTAAAAACCATAAATTCTTTTTTGTTGTTTCCCCTTTAAGATGTATTATTGAAGTTTCTGGATAGTATATAACTTTGCCACCAAATTGTTTATGTCTGTAACAAAGGTCCATTTCTTCAGCATAAAAATAAAATCTTTCATCAAACCCATTTAGAGCTAAAATGGAAGTTGTCTTAGCTAACAGAAAGGCGCCTGACACAATATCAACTTCTGTAGTGTAGTCAATTTTTTTATTCATTAAGTGATATTTATTAAAATACTTAGATCGGGGGAATAAAATATACAGAAAGAAATTCGATGTAAAAGTGTTCCATAATGTTAAGAAATCGAAAACCGAAGGTTGTAGTGAGTAATCTTTGTTTAATAGTTTACAACCTAAAATAATATTTTCATTTCTTTTCTCAATAAACTCTAAACATTTTTTAACTGAATTCTCAATAAATATCGTATCATTATTCAAAAATAGTATATACTCCCCTTTTGCTTTTTTAAAAGCTTGGTTGTTCGCTGTAGCAAATCCCTTATTTTCTTCATTCCTTAGTAAAATTAATACTTTTTCATATTTATTAAGAACCTTATTAATAGAATTGTCTGTCGAATTATTATCAACAACAATAATTTCATAGCTAACATTTTCAGTATACTTTACTATACTCTCTATACAATTATATAACAACATTCCAGAATTATAATTTACAATAATTATAGAAATATCCAGATTCTTATTATTTACACTACTCATATTTTCCATACCTACTTCTGAGAAAATGGACAATGCCTAGACAAATCATGTACATTTTCTTCAACTTTTCTTTTTCGAAAAAAATTATTTTAAAAACGATTTTTAATATCTTCTTTTTTTCGTGCCAAATAACTTCCGGATAAAGACTTTTATACATTCGGAAAACATACGCACTATTCCGTATTCTATAATACAATCTTTTGGCAGAATGATTAGTTGGGTGGAAATATCTTCCAAACAGCATATGTTTAGAAATGTTGCCTAAATTGTGATATAAAATAGCCTCAGGAATAGATAACACTTTGTAACCATTTAGATTCATTCTGAAACAAAAATCATAATCTATGAAGTCAATAAAAAGTTTTTCATCAAATCCTCCAATCTGTTGGTAGGCTTTTAGGTTTACTAAATTGCCTGAGGTCATTGCCATTGGCACTTCACTTACCAATTTCAAGTCTGAGTTTTTAGGAAATTTTTTATTTTGGTGATGGGGAGCTATAACTCCTATTGAAGGTGAGAAATGTACGATCAACTGTTCAACTAATTCTTTTGTTGCATCGCTGTCCTGATCAACTGTAAAAAGAAAATCATAATTATTTTTGAGAGCATAGTTCCCTGCTTGGTTTAAAGCATACGCAAGCCCTTGGTTCGATTTATTCCAAATATATTTTACAGATTCTAATTTGATAAACTCAGATAGTAATTCTCTATTTTCGATCTCCGAATTATCAACAATAATCAGGAAATCTACTTGATGTATATAGCTCTTAATATTAGAGACTACTGATGTATCAGGATAAAAACATACAACAACACCACATATTGAGTATTTAATATCGAGACTCATTTTAAAATAATTCCGGACGAAGAGAAAAAATCAACTTGATCTTTAGTATTAGTTTTCGGCAAAACTTGTAGATTCCTTTTATAAAATATTGCTCTCCAAGGCTGGCAAAGTATAGAACAAGCGTGGCAATATTTGTTTTATTTATATCTATCGCTTTTCTAAAAAAAATACGTGCGGAGTTATACTCGTTTCCCAGAGAATAATAATCACCAATGGAAATATATTTACTGCAAATTATACTACTATTTATATCATAATCATGTATATGCTTCTGAAAGATTTTTAAATGAATTGAAGCATGAACTGAAAAATCCGCTGAATTTACACCGCCGGATGTAGCATGAGAAATCAGGAGAGTTTCATCCAGGTAGAGCACTTTATAATATTTAGAAATTCGTAAAAACAAATCATAATCTTCTAAACAAGATAATTCCTCATCAAAAAATCCAACTTTATTAAAACATTCTCTTTTTACGACTGCAGCCGGAGTATCAATAAAATTCCGCAGAAGTAATTCTTCGAAAACATTACCATCCTTCTTCGGTAACCAAGAAGGCGGGTAATATAACTTTTTACTTCCAAGAGCAATAAAGGACCGTCTAGAATATGCGAGCCCATATTCCAATCCTATAACATTCACAAATTTATCATAGAACACCTGTAGTTTATCTTTGTGCCATTCGTCATCGCTATCTTGAAATGCAATAAAATTTGCTTTTGAATTCAGAATACCTGAATTCCTTGCAGCGGCAGGTCCTTTGTTTTTGTTATGTCTTATGTAGATTATTCTTGAATCATCGATTGAGTTTATATAATCCTCTGTGTCATCTGTAGAATTATCATCTACTATTATTAATTCAAAATCGGAAAAGGATTGATTTAGAACGCTCCTGACTGATCTCTCAAGTAAATGAGCTCGGTTATATGTTGGTAAAACAACACTAAATCTCATTATTTTCAACCGCTGATAATTCTTCTAATCTTCTACTTAACAATATAGAATTTAATTTAGATAAAAATTTTCTAGTTATAATAACAGCATTATTATTTCTATTCTCAAATTCATAAAGTAAAGATAATTTCCAGTACAAATAGTCCAGTGAATTCAATTCGTATTTTGGCAAATATGTTTTCACCAATCGATAGATTACTCTATAAAACAAGGTCGGTAACCAAATAATTATTTGAAGATAGATTTTATAGCGCTTGAATTTATTTCCTGTTAACATTGAAAGATGTTCTCTATTTATTAGCTTCATAAACGTATAAGTTTCATTGAATGTGTTATACGAATTTTCAAACTCTTTATTTGTATTGTTCGGTGACCTGTAATACACACCTAGTATTTGAGAAATGTGGGCGATGTAATACTTTTTAAGCAGTCTATACTCAAACTCGTAATCGCCGGCTACTTCAAATTGTTCGTTAAAATATATCTTACTTTTAGAATGTACGTCTGCTCTCCACACCGGCTGTGAGCCGATAATGCAGCGTTGAAGGAAAAGATGTTTTCGAAAATTTGGTTTTATATATTTAACCGGATCAGATAATTCATCAAAACCTTCATTTGGAATAGAACTTTTAAACTGATCAGCATATACTAAACCAACTTTAGGATGTTTCTCTAAATAATTAATAAATATTTCTAAGGCGTCATTCCTTAACCTATCATCAGTATTTGCATTTGTAATATACTTACCGTTACAAACATTTACAGCTCTGTTCCATGCTTTATATATTGATTCTCTTACTTCAGTTTCTATATAAATTATATTTTTATAGGCATCAGCATATTTAGCAATTATTTCACTTTCCTTTTGGTAAGAGCCACTATTTACAATTACAATTTCTAATTTATTGGAAATAGTTTGCGCCAAAAGGTTCTTAATTCTTCCTTCAATAAATAACTCAGAATTGTAAGTGGAAACAATTGCGGAAACTAAATACTTATATTCCATCTTAAAAATACAGCCCTACTTTTTTGCTTCAATATTAATACTAATAGGAAATTTTTTTTCGTTTACGGTTATATGTTTCGATGCCCAATCATCAAAATCATGATGCTTAACTTTATCCGGCTGCCATATTCTTATCTCTTTGAATTCAAATGTTTCTAAAAGTTTTTTCAAATATTCAAAGTTAAAAACCGAAAAATGATTATTTTCCTTATACTCTTGACCACCCAAAAGCGGTTGCCAGATTGCATCTATTGAGTTTCCGCACTCACTATAAATTTTGATTATTTTATCAAAATCAGGAACAGATATTCTTAAAACACCACCCGGTTTTAGTATTCTTTTCCATTCAAGAATCGTATTTTTTACTTTTCTCATTGGAATATGTTCGAGTGTATGTGAAGTATAAATCAGATCTGCAAAGTTATCCTGGAAGAATTTTAATGACTCAACTCTGCTTATTCGATGAACATGTGAAAAAAAACGAGTATCAACATTAATAAACTCTGGGCTATTTACATCACCGCATCCCAAATGAATGTATACTTCATTGTTTTTATTTTCTGGATAACCTAATGGAAAGATTTTTCTAAATACATATTTAAGAAGTAAAGAAAAACGATTTATTAGTTTATTTAACATGTTAACCACGATCATATTTTAAAGGTTATTCAATCTAACTGTAGCTTCTATTAAAAAATATAATTTAATAAACATAAGTAATTTCAATATTTACATACCATCCAGTAATTGTATTATTTTTACTCATGATTTACTCAAAAAATCACTATACGCCAGCATGAAAAAACTGTAAATCTCTTTATGAAGTATAAGTAAAGAGATTATACTTAGAAATGATAATACTATTATGGGTGAAACAATTGCTTTGGAAATAATAACAATAGCTATAAGCAATAGGAAATTTATTAATGCAAGATTATATATCTTGCTCTTTTTAAAATACAACTTTATTGATATTCCATATCTATTTTTAATATATAACATTATTAGACTGTTCCCAAAAAGAACTGATAAATAAATTCCTAATAGACCATTAGAATTATCCAGCAGACGAAAGCTAAGAAGCAAAAGAATTCCGACAGAAATTAAATTAACGAATTGCAAAAATACTAAAAAAGATGCTTTGCCTACCCCAATCAGAAATGCATAAAGAGGATATCCAAAAGTATTTATTGTTTCTGGTATAGCTAAAATAATCAGTACAAGAACTGTTTCTTCAAGGTGGAACCAATATTTGATGAACATACTAATCAAGACGAGAATAATTCCGAAAAAGAATCCGCTATATGCAATACCGAAACGTGAGACTTTGACACAATCCGTAAGAATAAAATTCTGAATTTGATCTAATGATTTTAATTTGGCAGTTTTAGGCAATATTGTTTTAAATGTTGTCCAGAAAAGATTTGCTATTGATGTAGTAATTCTTTTAGCAATTTCGTATACGGAAACAAATGAGAGATTCGCTTCGGTGCTTATTATATATTTAACAAGAGGATCAAGAAACCCACTGAAAACATTGGTTAATTGAATAGAAAAACTAAATTTAAAAATCTCTCCTAACAATTTTATATTAAAATAGGATAAGTTAAAATGGAGCTGAGGATAATATCTTTTTAGTGGAATAATAAATATAAGCAGCGCAATAATTGGGACTAATAAATAGAATAGGGCTAAATCAAGCATGCCTAGATCAAGATAGGTTACTATTAGAACTGAGATCACCATAAGTGTATACTGGATAATATTGACTTTGCTCGAAAAAGCGAAATTGCTAAATCCTTCAAATAATGATCGAAAAAATAGGGATATATATCTAACAAGGAAAATAGCACCCATGATCAAGAAGATGTTACTAAACATATTAAATTGTTGACTACTCATTTCATCGGTTAGATAAAAAGAGGAGAAGAAAATATTAACCAACACGAAAATTGTAATACCTATGAGGACAAAAACAACAAAAGTTGTTGAAACAATTTCATTCAATTTATTTTCGGCTTCATCTCTATACTGAGCAATAAACTTTATTACAGCAGTAGAAAATCCCAAATCCAATGCTGTTCCAAAATTCCAAATAGAAATAAGCAGCAGCCACTGCCCGAATTGTTCGGCTCCGAAATGCGATATATTCAGTTTTAATGTTATTAATCCAGAAATTGATAGATAAACATACTGGGCAAATAACCAATAGTAATTTTTTCTTTCTGTGGATATTGACATTTATTTTGAACTGAGAATTTTATGATGAGCTGTTGACAAACCAATGAGTAAACTAAACAACATCATATTCTGCCCCCAAAACCACGCATGGGTAAAATTCAAAGAAATAACTATATATACAAACGAAAAAAACAAAACTATAGATAAAGAAATTTCATCCTTTGATCTTGACAACTTAATATTCTGATAAGCATTTCTTATAACACTAATTAAAAATAATATCAAGCCTGAAAAACCTATTAATCCGGTTTCAACAAGAACACCTAAATAGCCATGATGAGGGTCCAATCCCTTAACATAAATATCAAATAAATATTCTGGTATCTCGTAATATTCTTTTGATTGATAAGGAAATCCATACACTCCTATTCCAATGAAGGGATGTTTAAGAAATCCTAAAATTGCTGTATCCCAAATAAAAAACCTAGATACAATAGAATTTGAGGGTAAGTAAATTCTAGAATTACTTGATTGAGTATCTGTACTAGATAAATCAGTAACACGGTCCTCAATGCCTGAACTATACCCTTTTAATATAACAACCATCGCTATTACTAAAATAGCTGCTCCAAACAGAAATGCTAGCAGTTTCCTTTTTGAGATACTAATACTATGGGCATTTCTATATAAATAAAAAAGTGAGATCAATAATGTTAATACAACTACTATCCATGTGTTCCTAGTTTGAGTAAGTAGCAAAGCAATTGTAATACTCGCACTAGCAATTCCATAAATATATTTTTGATTTTCTTTTATCAAAAACATCAATAATGATATAATGATACCTATACCCGCTAAATCTACAAAGTACACTTTTGTATATCCGAAAACCCGATCACCACTTGATAAGCCAAGCCAAAATATATAAAGTGAATCAATCACAAGAAAAAATAAAAATATTCCGAGTAACTTATATAAATCCTTAAGATTATTAGTAGAATAATAAATTACATTAATAAATAAAAAAAAAGCAATTAAATTCATTAATTGAATTGTGTTTAACAAAGGAACTGTTGCATTAAAAAGAGATGGTAGAGTAAGTAAGAAATACAAAATAAAGTACTTTCCAACAGGATTTTTAATTTTTGGAAAATCTATATTTTTAAATGATATTACAAAGGCAACCATCAGAGGAAAGACAAGAAGGACAGACACTTGCAAAGCAATAATCTTAAAGAAGAAGAAAATAGCTAAAACAACCAGTATTCTTAGAATATAAAAATTAATCGCTAATAAAGAAAAAAAAGTGAGTGCAAATACCGCGAATATTATTTTGATATTAATTCCAAGAATAATAATGATGAGCATGGGAATTAACATTAATATCCCATACCAAAACAGTCGGTTTTCTATGTGGCTATCCGAATATTCTAAATTATAGTTGTTCAATTTGGTAATAATTATTCCGACTTAAAAACAAATAAATTTTTCCTTAGATAAATTATTTTAGGATTTTCTGATAGCATTATTTTTTCTTTTATAATAAGAATGCTAATTAACAACAACTCTATTAAAGCTGTTATGAATAATGATAATAAAACACGCGGTGGATAAGATTTTTTTTCTGGGGGAACAGCATAATCTATAACTTGGAGAATTGGAATCTTCTTCTGTTCTTCAAATTTTGCTTGTTCATATAAAGGAATAATAAATTCAAGCATAGTATTGTAAATTTTAACATTTCTATACAGTCTTAAATATTGTAAACTTTCTTCCGGCATATCTTTTGTCTTTATTAATAAAGCAATTTCATTCCCTTTTTTAATATCACCAAGTTTAGACTTAAATTCCTCAACACTTACCTTCGACTTTTCAATACCTGGATGCTCTATGCCAAAAATTCTTTTAGCAACTTCTAACTCGATCTCCTTTAATGCTAATTCGGTTTCGAGCTTTGTATATGTTTCAATAGTAGCTCTAACCTGATCCTCCATAAGTAGAATACCTGTTTTACTTTGGAATATCCTAAGTGAATCTTCAGCATTTTTCAACTGATCTTTTATTTCATCATATCTCTTTTGTAAAAACAATCTGTTATCTTTAGATTTTTGTATATTCAGATCAATTATTTTATCATTGAGTAGATTGACTATGTAATTAGTCATTTCAGCAGATTTCTCAGGTGAATTTGCTCTTACTGTAATTAGATACGCACTGGCATCTGTCTCTTCAGTTTCCATACTACCATGAAATGCTTCGATCGTATTATTTCTTGTATCGGTATGATAATCCATAACAAGATCAAACTTATTAATCATTATTTCTGCAAAAGTTCTACTAAAGAGTAAGGTCTCATACATGCCTGTTGAAGGACTACTCTCAATGCCTGCAAAATCAATTGGTAAATCCGACATACTACCAAGCAAGGAAGCAATCCCTCCCATACTTGATTGTTCCGATGGTATAATCATTGCCGTTGAATCGAATTGTTCCTGAACAAAAAAGAATATGGTTAAATAGCTTAGTATTACTGATATAATTCCAGTTAATAATAATACCTTCTTCCTTTTAACAATAATAATTAGAAAGTCTAATATATCTAATCCTCTAAATTCTGCCATAAATAACCGTCTTTATTTATTTTAAGTTTATCCTACTTAGCTAATTGAACTATTAACACTATCACCGTTGCAATTGAACCTACAATTTGTGCAATGTTTCCAACCCTGCTAGAGTAATAATCAAATGTTCGATATGGTTCTTGAGTAACTCAAATTAAATCGCCTCTCTCAATTTCTACTTTTGAGCCTTCGTCTAACTTAATCCAGTGCTACCGCGAGACAATTTGAGTGTATTATCAACAATAAAAGAAGTCGAGTCAGCCGGATCAATATTCGACATTCTTTGCATTAACATCAATTCAATCTCACGATTTGAAGAAGGAAGATTCAAGAAATTCACTCCTCTAATCAACTCAACTCTATTGAGATCCGCAGTTTCTTTTAATCCCCCGGCTTTTTCAATCACTTCATATAGTTTGGTATCGTTTTTCGTGATATAAACAACTCCCTGATTGGGTACTTCTCCCCTAACATAAACTTTATATGCTTTCCTTTGAGGATTCTCTCCCAAAAGATTAATTCTGTCACCCGCTTTTAAATCAAAATCATCCACAATAATTTTCTTTGCTTTCATGTGTAGACTTTATTTTAAAACTAAATTATGCAAAAATATTTATTTTACATTAGTTAATGTAATATTATTATACTCTTTTATCATTAGGGCATCTCTAATCCGTTAGTTAACGGACAATGACAATACGTTTTTAGAGACGACCATTAATTAAATGAACTTCCAAATTTTAAATTATCAACTTAAATGGTCTTTTCGATAGTAATTGATTCATCTAAATAAAGACCAATTTTTAAAAAAATTACTTACAACATTAGTAAAATTCTGGAAAGAAATTGTAACTTCTGTCCTAAGAATTTAACATAGACTGTATTCTCATTTAAAAGAAACAAATAATAATGCAATTAGTAGACTATAATTATTTTTGTTTATTTTATCCGTGAAAATAATTTAAACCCCTTTACAATTCAATAGCTTTTTAGATGCAAAAAAAATAAAGAAATAAATCGGAAAATTATTCTAAAATCAAAGCCTTATTGACTTTACCTTTTTTTTTATTATTTTTGTACAAAAAAACAAAGGAATTATTTATACAAGATTTGTTACTTTTTTAGAAATTTTTATACCTTTAAAGTAGGCTTCTAAAACCAGAGTAGCAAATTTATACCGATTTAGGATGTTTGCCCTGGTCGGTTTTTTTGTAATTTATGGAACTATTAACATAGGAGTATGTATATAAGGTTAATTTGATACGTTGAATAATGTTAGGAATATCCATAAACAAAAGGAAGGCAGCGATGAAAACAATAAAAGCAAAAATCGATAATCCTTTGTCTGACCTTATTAGCGACGACATCTATGATCTTCTCGACGCTCAAGGTTTGATTGACGAGAAAGCCGTAAGAGATTATCAAATACGTAAAACGTTTAAGCACCTACGCTCAAGTAAAATTAGCGCAGGAGATGCAATAGACGCTATTCGCGAAGAATATCCGTATCTTCAATTTGATACGATTAGAAAAATCGTT
>PCUD01000142.1:0-640 GCA_002786785.1 Ignavibacteriales bacterium CG18_big_fil_WC_8_21_14_2_50_31_20
AAGCCCCAGTAAACGGCGGCCGTAACTATAACGGTCCTAAGGTAGCGAAATTCCTTGTCGGGTAAGTTCCGACCTGCACGAATGGTGCAACGATCTGGGCACTGTCTCGACCACGAGCTCGGTGAAATTGTGGTACCGGTGAAGACGCCGGTTACCCGCAGACGGACGAAAAGACCCCGTGAACCTTTACTGCACCCTAGCATTGGGTTCGGTTAAATCATGTGTAGGATAGGTGGGAGACTTTGAAGCCGGGGCGCTAGCTTCGGTGGAGTCAACGGTGAAATACCACCCTTGGTTTAGTTGGATTCTAACCGCGGTCCATGAATCTGGATCCGGAACAGTGTTAGGCGGGTAGTTTGACTGGGGCGGTCGCCTCCCAAAATGTAACGGAGGCTCTCAATGGTTCCCTCAGCATGGTTGGTAATCATGCTTCGAGTGCAAAGGCAAAAGGGAGCTTGACTGTGAGGCATACAGGCCGAGCAGATACGAAAGTAGGACTTAGTGATCCGGCGGTAGCGAGTGGAAGTGCCGTCGCTCAAAGGATAAAAGGTACTCCGGGGATAACAGGCTGATCTTGCCCAAGAGTTCATATCGACGGCAAGGTTTGGCACCTCGATGTCGGCTCATCGCATCCTGGGGC
>PCUD01000142.1:654-47426 GCA_002786785.1 Ignavibacteriales bacterium CG18_big_fil_WC_8_21_14_2_50_31_20
AAGAAGGTCCCAAGGGTTGGGCTGTTCGCCCATTAAAGCGGTACGTGAGCTGGGTTCAGAACGTCGTGAGACAGTTCGGTCTCTATCCTCTGCGGGCGCAGGATACTTGAAAAGATTTACTTCTAGTACGAGAGGACCGAAGTGAACAAACCTCTAGTGTACCAATTGTCACGCCAGTGGCATAGTTGGGTAGCTACGTTTGGAATGGATAAGCGCTGAAAGCATCTAAGTGCGAAGCCAACTTTAAGATTATGTATCCCTTCCGTCTTAGACGGACTAAAGACTCCTTGGAGATTACAAGGTTGATAGGTTGTAGGTGTAAGTACGGTAACGTATTTAGCCGAGCAATACTAATAAGTCGTGAGGCTTAACCATTAATTTTTTTTATTAAAACATTTTGTTGGCTCAGAACACTCTTCAATATTCAATTTTTATGTAAAAGTTTTCTGGTGGTTATAGCCAAGGTGAAACACCTCTTCCCTTTCCGAACAGAGAAGTTAAGACCTTGAACGCCGATGGTACTGCATGGGCAACTGTGTGGGAGAGTAGGTAGCTGCCAGGATTTAATTTAAAAACCCTAATCGATTTTCGTTTAGGGTTTTTTTATTTTAAATAAAATATAATTAGCATAGAATTATTTTACTTGTTATTATTGTTAAAATATTTTAATTCATTTCGTAGAGGTAAAAATGTCATTTCCTAAATCTTTTTATAGATGGCGCCCGCATCCTTGGCATGGGTTGGAGGTAGGGGAAAATGCTCCTGAATTTGTAAATGCATATATAGAAATAACGCCATTTGATTTAGTTAAATATGAAGTAGATAAATATACTGGATTTATGCATGTAGATCGTCCTCAGAGAAGTTCATCGCATCCCCCTGCATTGTACGGTTTTATTCCTAGAACATATTGTGGTGAGCATACAAGCCAGTTAAATCCGATTGCTGATAAGGGTGATAGAGATCCATTGGATATTTGTGTTATTAGCGAAAGACCCATTAGTAGAGGTGAAATTATTTTGCGTGCAAAAGTTGTTGGCGTTATTCAGGGTATTGACAATGGTGAAGCTGACGATAAAATTGTTGCAGTATTAAAAAACGATAATATATATGGTGCTATTAGTGATATTACCGAATTACCAACTGTAATTGTTGAACGCTTAAGGCATTATTTTTTAACGTATAAATTGATTCCAGGGGAAGAAAGCAAATTTACAATTGCAAAAGTACTTGGCAAGGATGATGCTTTCAAAGTAATAGAAGCTGCAATGAAAGATTATGATGATGTTTATGGTGGTTATTAAATATTTATTTATATTCTTTACCTCCAAGTTCATTAATAACTGCATTAATTAAAGAATTTTCTTCTTCTGATAAATTGGTATCTACGTTAGAAAATTGGTTATTTAGTTTCTCTTGCTTATTTGGTAACTGATCTTTGCTTACTTTTTTTAGTGGAATAGGTTTATCATTTATTTCAGTTTTTGGAATTGGTTTATTAGTATTTTCTTCTTTTGGAAATATTCCCTTCTGAATATTTTCCAATAATTGGGATATTGTTGTAGTTGACTCTAATCCAATAAGATGGCTTAAAGCAATTTCTATAAATAATTTTTGATTTTGGGAATTTCTTAAATCTTTTTCCACCCTGCTTAAATATGTTAAAATTCTTAATACGTCAGATTCTGAAAAACTCCCAATATAATTTGAATATAATAATTTTATTTGCTCAGATGATTCTACAAATGTAGTATCTTTTTTTAGAATAGTCGTTAAAATATTTCTAAAGTGTTCAACTAATCCAGTCGTAAAATCTATATAATTCCATCCATTATCATAAACCACTTTTGATATTTCAAACGCTTGAATAAAATCTTTATTCAAAATTGAATCTGAAATTTTAAAATATAGCTCTTCATCAATAAGATTTAACATTTGTGCAACAATAGCTGCGTCAATATTTTTTCCACCAAATGAAATTACTTGGTCAAAAAGTGATTGTGCATCTCTTAAAGCTCCATCGGCTTTTTTAGCAATAAATGTTAGTGCTTGGTCATCAATTACAATTTCATCAGAAGCAGCAATTTTACTGAGCTGAACTTTAATAGCATTTAATTCAATTCTTCGGAAATCAAATCTTTGGCAGCGAGATATTATAGTTAGTGGAACTTTATGTACATCTGTCGTTGCAAAAATAAAAATGGCATGGGCTGGTGGTTCTTCCAAAGTTTTTAACAGAGCGTTAAATGATTCTGTGGTTAACATGTGAACTTCGTCAATGATAAAAATTTTATAGCTGCCAGAAGTTGGGGAATATTTTACAGCTTCACGCAGCGAACGAATTTCCTCAATTCGTCTGTTTGAGGCTCCATCAATTTCAATTATATCAAGTGATTGTGAGGAATTAAATGAATTACACGTTTCACAATTATTGCAAGGTTCACCATTTATACTGTTTTTACAGTTAAGTGCTTTTGCAAGTATGCGTGCAGTAGTAGTTTTACCAATACCGCGTGGACCCGCAAACAAATATGCATGAGCAATTCTATTATTAACAATTGCGTTTTTTATTGTTTTTGATATGTGTTCTTGTCCAACAACTTCTTCAAATTTTTGTGGACGCCATTTTCTTGCAGATACAACATAATTCATTTATTATCCAATCTAATTTGTCTATCTTAATATAAATTTAGTAAAATCTAATGTTGCTATTAAAAAATCAATTTGTTTTTCTAAAAATAATTTGTCTATTTCTGTGAAAGAATTTTTGGAATTACTATCAATATCAAGTACACCCCAAATTTGATTGTTTATTATTATTGGAACAACTATTTCGGACTTAGAGTTTGAATCGCAAGCAATATGACCAGGAAATTCATTTACGTCCTCAACAATAATAGTTTCTCTTTTAATAGCAGAAGTTCCACAAACACCCTTTCCAATTAAAATTTCGGTGCATGCAACATTGCCTTGAAATGGACCAAGTAATAATTTGTCATTTTCAATTATGTAAAAACCAATCCAACTTATTTTAGCAAATGATTGTTTCAAAAAGGCAATATAATTTGACATGTTACTAATTAGTTTGTCCGTTTTAATTATTAAATGTTCCAAAATAGCTAAGCAATCTTCATATATTTCAATTTCTGATTTATTATTATTTAGTTTTATATCAATCATTATGTCATTGCCTTTTTTTTAGAATTCAAAATATTTCCAAAAACATAAGGAAAAGCTTGTTTAATAGATGAAACAGGAATTATTTTCATTCCTTCTTTTACTTCAGCTTTAATTTCCACCAAATCTTTTTCATTTTCTGCTGGAATAAGAACTGTTTTAATTCCCCCTCTTTGTGCAGCTAATAATTTTTCATTTAGTCCACCAATTGGTAAAACTTCACCCAAAAGAGTAATTTCGCCAGTCATTGCTACATTTGGTTTTGGTGCTTTCTTCTTAAATGCAGAATAAAGTGCCATTGTTAATGTAATTCCCGCAGATGGACCGTCCTTTGGAATAGCACCTTCAGCTAAATGAATATGAATTTCTTTTCCTTTATGGAAATTTGGAGCCAAACCAAATTCTTTTGAATTTGTGCGCAAATAACTAAGTGCAGCTTGTGCAGATTCCTTCATAACATCGCCAATTTGGCCAGTAAGATTTAATTTTTCGGTTCCACTCATTACTGTTGCATCAACTCTAAGTAACTCACCACCAACATTTGTCCAAGCCAAACCAGTTATACTTCCAACATTGGTTTTTGAACTTGAGTTATTCCTTTTAAATTTCTGAACCCCAAGAAATTTTTCAATTATTGTTTCATCAAGGTTATATACCATTTTTGATTTATTGGACTTTCGCGATTTAATATCTTTAAGAACTAAGTTTCGTGCTGTTTTTCTAAAAAGTTTTGCAATTTCGCGTTCAAGATTTCTAACACCAGCTTCTCTTGTATATTCAGAAACTATTTTTTGAATTGCGTTATCAGTTAAACTAATTGAACAATTTTTTAAACCATGTTCCTTTAATTGTTTTGGAATTATAAAGTGTTTTGCAATTTGTACTTTCTCAAAATCCAAATAACCTTGTAGTTCAATTATTTCCATCCTATCAAGCAAGGGTAGTGGAATATTATATTTAACATTTGCAGTTGTAATAAACATTACCTGAGATAAATCGTAATCCATATCAAGATAGTGATCATTAAAAGAATGGTTTTGTTCAGGATCCAAAACTTCAAGCATTGCCGAAGAAGGGTCGCCACGAAAATCAGTACTCATTTTATCAATTTCATCTAACAAAATCAAAGGATTTACAACACCAGCTTTTTTCATGGATTGAATAATTTTACCTGGCATTGAACCAATGTAAGTACGTCTGTGTCCTCTTATTTCAGCTTCGTCGCGTACACCACCTAAACTAATGCGAATAAAATTTCGATTTAAAGCGCGGGCAATTGATTTTCCAAGCGAAGTTTTTCCAACTCCAGGAGGTCCTACAAAACAAAGAATTTGTCCACGCATTTGCTTAACAAGGTTTAATACTGCAATATGTTCAACAATTCGTTCTTTTGGATGCTCTAATCCAAAATGGTCTTCATCTAAAATTGCTCTAACATTATCAACATCCAAATTGTCTTTTGTCCTTTTACTCCAAGGTACATCAATTATCCAATCGAGAAAATTTCGAATAACAGTTGATTCTGGGGAGCTTGGTGGAATTTTTCGTAATTTATTAAACTCCTCGTTAGCTTTATCACGAACTGCTTTTGGAATTTTTAATTTATCTAATTTCTCTTTTAGCTTAATTAAATCTGGAGAGCCAGAATCCTCATCGCCCAATTCATCTTGTAAAATACGAATTTGCTCTTGGATAATAAACTTACGTTGTGATTTTGAAATATTTTCTTGAACTTTGGATTCAATTTCTTTTTCAATTTTTAATATATCTACTTCGGAAAGTAAAATTTTTATAATTTCATAAATTTGGTCTCTAATAGTAAATTTTTGCAAAATTGCTTGTTTTACTTCTATTGATTGATTTATGTTAGCAGCCACATAAAATAATTTTCTATCTGGTTCGTCAATATTTGCATAAGCATTAATTGCTTCTGCCGGTATTGAGCGATTTATTTTTACATATTCCTTAAAAAGATTCGTCATTTGCCTAATAAGGGCTTTCATCTCCCTATGCTCATGATCGTTTGGAATTATTAAAGAAACTTCGGCTTCAAAAAAATCTTTATTTTCAGTAAACTTATTTATTTTGCCATGAATTATTCCATCTACCAATATTTTCATTAATCCATTTGGAAGTTTCAATATTTGAATAATCTTTGCAATTGTACCTTCTTCGTAAATATCTTTAATCGTTGGATCTTCAACATTTCCTTTTTTTTGAGCAGCAAGGAATATATACTTTGAACTTTCCAAAGAAAAATTGGCAGCCCTTATTGATTGTTCTCTTCCAATAAGAACCGGAAAAATCATATAAGGAAATATTACATTATCTCTTAAAGGTAAAACTGGTAATATTTTTGGAATTTCATCAACTATTGATTCATCTACTGTACTATTTGACAATTCAGCCATCTATTTAAATTTCTCCATTCATAATAAATTTAGGGACTACAAAAATAGTAAAAATTCATTTCAAAGTTTATTAATAGTGAATGTTTATTTGTAAATGTATATCATGAATAAATGAAAAAAGCAATTAGAAATAGATAACGTCTGTAATTATAAGCCAAAAGAGTGTGGTAGAAAAGTTGGTGACAAATTTACTAATTTGAAATAAACTAATCATTTCAATAAAAATAATAAACCTAATTATTAATAGTCAGAAAACAAAAGTTTTGGTATTTTTTATTATTAATTGTTTTAAAATGTTTAAAGGAATTATATGATAAATAAAATTATGGGAATATCCCGTGAAGCCGGCGAAATAGTTAGAGAAGGTTTTGGGAAAAAATTGCAATTAGAATATAAAACAAATATTTCTGATTTTGTAACAAATGTTGATAAAGCTTCAGAAAGTAAAATTATTGATTTTATAAAAAAGGAATATCCAAAACACAACATATTGGCGGAAGAGAGTGGCTCAGATATACTAGATTCTGAATATACTTGGGTAATTGATCCACTTGATGGAACAATGAATTTTGCACATGGACTTCCAATATTTTCAGTTTCGATAGGACTAATGAAGGAAAATGAAATTATTGCTGGTGTCGTTTATGATGTAATGAATAATATTATGTTTTCATCTGAAAAAGGTGGAGGAGCATTTCAAAATGGAAATAGAATTCATGTAAATGGGAATTATGATTTGGAAAAATCGTTGTTAGTAACCGGATTTCCATATAATATTAAACAAAATCCTGATAATGCAATTGAGAAATTTAACCGATTTGTTCTAAACTCACGAGGTGTTAGAAGGTTGGGCTCTGCCGCAATTGATTTATGCTATGTTGCAAATGGTATTTTCGATGGTTTTTGGGAAGTAAATTTACATCCTTGGGATATGGCTGCTGGTATGTTGCTTGTAAAAGAAGCTGGTGGAAAAATTACAGATTTTATGAATAATAAAAATTCTATTTTTTCTAAACAATTATTGGCAACAAATGGAAAAGTGCATAAAAAAATGATAAAAATATTGAATATAAATTAGTGATTGTTTTTGAGTCAAAATCATCGTTTCTAAAATATTTTAAAATTAAAGCTTAAATTTACATGAATGTAAACCTTTATATTTTAAAGGTTTATGAAAATTTTTATTGAAGAAAGTAAAAAGAATTAGTATTTTTGCATCTTATGTCAAAAATAATAATTGCAATCGATGGTCCTGCAGGTTCAGGAAAAAGCACCATAGCAAAGATGGTAGCAGAAAGATTAAATTTCACTTATCTTGATACCGGAGCTATGTATCGAGCAATTACATATCTTGCACTTCAAAAAGGAATTATTGAAAACGAAGAAGCTGTTAATAAACTTGTAAAAGCACTTGAAGTTTCTCTAAAATATGAAAATGGAGTTACAAGAGTGTTTGTTAATAACGACGAAGTTACAGATTTTATTAGATCTCCTGAAGTAAATTCAAAAGTGAGTGAAATAGCAGCTATGCCACAAGTACGTAAGGAATTGGTAAGAATGCAACAACAAATGGGAAAAGTTGGTAATATTGTTGCCGAAGGAAGAGATACAACAACAGTTGTTTTTCCTAATGCCGATTTGAAAATTTATTTGGATGCTTCTGTAGAAATTCGCTCTGAGAGAAGACATAAAGAATATCTTGAAAAAGGTGTTGAAATTGATATAGAAGAAGTAAAAAATAATATACGAAAAAGAGATAAAATTGATAGCAGCAGAAAGACAAGTCCACTAAAAAAAGCAATAAACGCAATTGAAGTTGACTCATCTCACTTATCTGTTGAAGAAGAATTTGAAATTTTATTTGAGAATATAAAAAAAAAAATCGAATTGATAAAAAGTCAGATAAATAAATAATGTTAAACTAAAAAAACAAATCATTCAACTTTTTTGCTGACTTTAGAAAGAAGAATGAAAATATAAGCTTTACAGGAGGCTAAATGTCTGAATTTGAAAAAGATGTACAAGAAAAAACATCTAAACAGACTAAACAGAATGAAGTTGCTATTAATAGTAAGTTTATGAACCCAGATGATTATTCAGCAAGTGAATTGGAGGAAATGGAAAAGTTCTATCAAAATTCATTTAATGATATTAAAGAAGGGGAAATTGTTACTGGTAGAATAGTTGGAATATCTGATAACTACATTAATCTAGATGTTGGTTTCAAATCTGATGGACAAATTCTTAAAAATGAGTTTTCATCTACTGAAGAATTGGTCCTTGGTGGAATGGTTGACATTGTTATTGAAAGGGTTGAAGATGAAGATGGTAACCTAATTTTAAGTAAGAAAAGAGCTGACTTCCTAAAAATATGGGATAGAATTATGAAAGCCCATGATACTGAAGAAGTTATTCAAGGTAAAATTCTTAAAAGAATCAAAGGTGGTATGGTTGTAGACCTTCTTGGTCTTGAAGCATTTTTACCGGGTTCACAAATTGATATTCGTCCAGTAAGAGACTTTGACGCTTTTGTTGGTCAAACAATGGATTTCAGAGTTGTAAAAGTAAATGTTCCAACAGAAAATGTTGTTGTTTCTCACAAAGTTCTTATTGAAGAAACAATTGCTGATCAACGTCTGGAAATTCTTGAAGGTCTTGAAAAAGGTCAAATACTTGAAGGAATTGTTAAAGCAATTACTGATTTTGGTGTTTTTGTCGATTTAGGCGGTGTTGATGGTTTAGTTCACATTACCGATTTAAGTTGGGGAAGAATTAACCATCCAAGTGAAGTTGTTAAATTGGATGCAAAAATTAAGGTTGTTGTAACCGATTTTGATATTGAAAGGAAAAGGATTTCACTTAGTCTTAAACAATTACTTCCACACCCTTGGGAAACAATTGAAGAAAAATATCATCTTAACGATAAAGTTTCAGGACGAGTTGTTTCTCTTACTGATTATGGTGCTTTTATAGAAATAGAAAAAGGAATTGAAGGACTAATTCATATTTCTGAAATGAGCTGGACTCAACATATTAGTCACCCATCTCAATTTGTTTCTATGGGACAAATTATTGAAGCTGTTATTCTTAGCTTAGATAAAAACAACAAGAAAATTTCTCTTGGAATGAAACAACTGACTCCAGATCCATGGGAAGAGTTAATGAAAAAATATCCAGTTGATTCAAGACATTCAGGAACTGCTCGTAACCTAACTAACTTTGGAGTATTCGTTGAACTTGAGCCTGGTATTGATGGATTAGTTCATATTTCTGATTTATCATGGACAAAGAAAATTCGCCACCCCGGAGAAGTTGTTAAAAAAGGAGAACAATTAGATGTGATAGTTCTTTCTATTGATACTGACCAAAGAAAAATTTCACTGGGTCACAAACAAATTAGTGAAAATCCTTGGGACGTATTTGAAAGAGAATATCCAGTGGGTAAAATTATTACTGGAAAAGTTGTAAGAATTATCGAAAAAGGATTAATTGCCGAATTAGAACATGGTGTTGATGGATTTGTTCCTGGAACACTATTATCTACTTCAAAGATTAAAAACTTTGCATATTGTTTTCCAGTTGGTAACGAATTAGAATTAATGGTTATTGAATTTGATAAGGAGAACAAAAAAATAGTTCTTTCTGCAATTGCTGCTATTAAAACTAAAAATGTTCAAGAAATTGAAAAATATATTGAAGAACATAAATTAGAAAAAGTATCTGTTGAAGATATTCAGAATGCTGAAGGTGGAAAATTTGACGCTGCGGACTTTAAAGTCTTTGATGATCAAATTAAAAAAGTTGAAACAGAGGAAGTTATTTCTGAAGCTAAAACTGAACCAGTTGTTTCTGTAACAGAAGAAAATGCTGTTGAAGAAAATACAATCAAAGAAGTTGAGAATGAAGCTACCGAAGAAACTCAAAATTCTGAGGAAACTGATAAATAATTATTTGTGATTATTTTTGGGGCTGTTTCTATTTGCTTAATTGTTTAATTTTGCATTTGGACAGCCCCTTTTTTTTGTAATTTTCTAAAAGGGATTAAAAGTTAGAAAGGAAGATATATTAAGTGTCATCAAAAGTTGCTTTTCATACATTAGGTTGTAAATTAAATTTTGCAGAAACTTCAACAATTGGAAGCCAATTTGTAGAAAAAGGGTTTAGTGTTGTTGATTTTAATGCCGATGCTGATGTTTATGTTATTAATACTTGCACTGTAACTGACAATGCCGATAAGGAATGCAGGCAAATAGTTAGGCGTGCACTACGGACTAATCCGAATGCCTATATAATTGTTACTGGTTGCTATGCTCAACTTCAACATGAAGAAATTTCAAAAATTGATGGTGTTGATGCTATTCTTGGAAGTAATGAAAAATTTAATATTTTTTCTATTATTCCAGAATTTAGTAAAGATACACCTTCCTGTATTCAGGTTACTCCAACTGAAAAATTAGAAAAATTCAATTTTGCATATTCATCAGAAGCATTAGGCAGAACTCGAGCATTTTTTAAAATTCAGGATGGCTGTGATTATAAATGTACATTTTGTACAATTCCTAAGGCAAGAGGAAGGAGTAGAAGCACAAATCCAGAATTCGTCCTTGATGAATTTAAAAAATTAATTGATAATGGATACAAAGAAATTATTCTTACAGGTGTTAATGTTGGCGATTATGGTAAACACATTAGAGAAAATTTATATAATTTACTTACTAAAATGCTGGAAATAGATGCTGATTATAGAATTAGAATAAGCTCAATTGAACCAAATCTCTTAACGGATGATATTATTAATCTTACTGCCAATAGCTCTAAAATGGTAAATCATTTTCACATTCCTTTACAAAGTGGAAGTTCAAAAATATTATCTCTTATGCAACGTAGATATAATGTTGAATATTATAAAAATTTAATACATAAAGTGAAAGAAAAAGTTGAAAATGTTGGAATTGGTGTTGATGTAATTGTTGGATTTCCCAATGAAACCAATTACGATTTTCTGGAAACTTACAATTTTATTAAGGCTCTTCCAGTTTCATATTTGCATGTTTTTACATATTCTGAGCGACCAGATACTCCCGCTATTAAAATGGAAAACAGCGTTCCACTTGAAGAAAGAAAAAGAAGAAGCAATATGCTTAGAATGCTAAGTGAGAAAAAAAAGACAGAATACTACAACAGTATGTTGAATAAAAATGTTACTGTACTTTTTGAAGAAGAAAATCATAATGGAGTTATGTTTGGGTGGACAAGCAATTATGTAAGAGTAAAACAAGAATTCAATAAAAATTTAATAAATAAACTATCGCAAAATAAAATTTGTGGAATAGAAGATAATATTTGTATCTCAACTTTAATTTAACTAACGAGGTAAAATGAAAAAGTTAATATTTGGTTTGTTACTTAGCAGTTCATTTATTTTTGCTCAAGGCAGGCAGGCAGAAAGTTTGGAAATTTTAAAATATCAACTTAATCAAAATATTAAAATAGAAGATGATTTGGTATTAATGCAAAAATATAAAGAGCTAAAAAAGAAAAATGGTTTAGCAATTTTGCTATCGGCAGTTTTACCTGGAATGGGTGAACTCTATGCCGAAGGCTATTCTTCTGGCAAGTATTTTACAATAGCTGATGCTACATTGTGGGGTGGTTTAATTGGAGTTAAAACTTATGCCGATAACCAGGAAGAGAATTATAAAGCATTTGCAGAAACTTTTGGAAATGTTGAATTATCTGGCAAAGATGAAAAATATTTTGCTGATATTAGTAGTTATCTTGATGTTTATGAGTATAATCACATCCAAGAATTAGACAGAAATTTAACTGAAGTATATAATGAGCAATCACATTATTGGAAATGGAATAATCAATCAGAAAGGCGCGAATATAGAAGTATGTGGAAATCCAGCGAATTTGCTAATAATAGCACACGATTTATTGTTGGTGCTTTAATTCTAAATAGAATTGCTAGTGTTGTAAATGCAATCAGGCTTGTAAATAAATATAATAATAATCTTAAAACAGAACTCGGTTGGGATGTTTCATTTAATTATTCTAGCTCATATTATGAACCAGAAAAGATAATAATGAATTTTAGAACAACATTTTAAAAAAATTGAAAATGAAAAACTATCGTTTGACAATTCAATATTCGGGTAAAAATTATTCAGGATGGCAAATTCAACCAAATGTTAAAACAGTGCAAGGTGAAATTGTTAAATCAATAAATACAATTACTGGTGTGGATGTAAATTTAATTGGTTCTGGGCGTACTGATTCCGGGGTTCATGCATTAGGACAAGTTGCAAATTTTAAAATGAATGACGAATTAGATTTGTTAAAATTAAAACATTCGTTAAACTCACTGCTTCCAACTGATATTGCAATAATTGATATTTCAGAAGAGATGTTAGAATTCCACTCAAGGTTTGATGCGCAAAAGCGAAGCTACCTTTATCTTTTTACTCATGAAAAGTCTCCATTTTACAGTGATTATTCATATCACTACAAGAATATATTTAACATAGAAATTAGCAACTTAAACGAAATTAGTAAATTACTTGTTGGCGAATATGATTTCACTTCGTTTTCCAGAAAAAAAACAGACGCAGAAAATATGGTTTGTAATATCGCTTTTGCTAGATGGAAACGGGTAAAAAACTTTATTATTTTTAGAATAGACGCAAACCGATTTTTACACGGAATGGTTAGAACAATTGTTGGAACTGTTCTGCAAATAGCTGAGCAAAATTTACCATGCGAAAAAATTCTGGAAATCATAAATCAAAAATCACGGAATAGTGCTGGAAGAGCAGTATCTGCAAAAGGCTTATTTTTATTGAATGTTAAGTATTAATCTTACGCAATATTAGAAAAAAACAGATTGTTTTTATAAAATTGTTTAATATTATTTTTTATAACTTTATTTTCCTCTTTAGATAAATCTGGGTCATTTTCAATTATTTCAAAGGCAATATTTTTAGCCTTGCTTAAAATAGCTTGATCTTCTACTAAGTCAGCATACTTAAAATCTGGAAGACCACTCTGTTTTATTCCATAAATATCTCCGGGTCCACGAAGTTTCATGTCAATTTCTGCAAGCCTGAAACCACTTGTATGTGTAACTAATGCATTTAATCTAATAATAGTTTTATTCTTTTGAATCTGAGCATCGGATAAATAATCAAAACTAAACGTTGCATCAAATTGTTTCTTACTAAGTTCATCGGGAGTTACTAAAATACAATGTCCTTGCTCGGAACCACGACCAATTCTTCCACGGAGCTGATGCAGTTGTGAAAGTCCAAATCTGTGAGCGTCATTAATAACCATTATATTCGCATTTGGAATATCAATCCCTACTTCAATAACAGTGGTTGATATTAAAATATTTAATTCTTTTTTTGCAAATAAGTCCATAGCCTTTTGTTTTTCGTTCCACTGCATTTTACCATGAACTAATCCAACTTTGAAATTGCTAAAAACAGAATTTGCTAATTCCTCAAAATAAGATTGAGCGGCTTTTAATTCTATTTTATCTGATTCCTCAACAAGAGGATATACAATAAATGCTTGGGAACCCTTGTTAACATTTTCAGTTATAAACTTATAAATATTATCCAAGTTTTTATCGCTGCGTAGATAGGTTTTAATTGGAATTCTATTTTTTGGCATTTCATCAATTATTGAAACATCCAAATCTCCATATACAGTCATAGTTAAAGTTCGTGGAATTGGTGTAGCGGTCATAATAAGCACATCTGGAGAAATAGATTTGGTAATTAATTGCGAGCGTTGAGCAACTCCAAAACGATGCTGTTCATCAATAATAACTAAACCAAGATTGCTAAAATTTGCTTTTAATTCAAGCAATGCATGTGTTCCAACATAAATTGCAGGGAAACCATTTCCCATTTTTTCATAAGCTAATTTTTTATCTTTTGGCTTTTGTCCACCAATAAGTAACTCAACAGAAATTGGAAAATCTATCAACATTTTTTTCAAATTATGAAAATGCTGAATAGCCAAAATTTCTGTTGGAGCCATAAATGCAGCTTGCTTATTATTTGAGACAGCAATTAACAATGAAATTAAGGCAACAATAGTTTTACCACTTCCAACATCACCTTGAATAAGTCTGTTCATTGGAATTTTGCTTTCCATGTCAAGTCTTATTTCGTGAAGTGTTTTTATTTGGGCATTTGTTAGCTCAAATGTAAGAGAGTTTAAAAATTGTTTAACTAAAGGGACATCAATTTTAAAAGTAATTCCATTTTGTTTAGCATGGTGTCTTTTTTTCTTTAGAGCAATCAGAGATTCAATGTAAAAGAATTCTTCAAATTTTAATCTATTATTTGCTCTGTCTAAAACTCCAGTACTTTCTGGAAAATGTTTATTAATAATTGTGCTTTTAATGTTTAGTAAATTATTTTTGGAAATAACATTAGTTGGCAGTGTTTCAGTAATTTCGTTAATACAATGTTCAACAGCAGTTGAAATTAATCGCCGTAAACTTAAATCACCAAGATTTATATTTTTGAGCTGAGAAGGAATTTTATAGAAAGGAATAATTTTTCCAGTATTTAAAAAATCAAGCGATTCTTCGTTAGCAAGTTTATCAAAATCGGGATGGGCAAATTGCAAATGTCCATACTTAGTAATGACTGGTTTAGCAGAGATTGCAAAATAATCACCTTCCTTAAAACGATTGCGGAAGTATTTTATTCCTTTAAACCAAACGCATTCAAAAAATCCTTTATCATCTTTAAAAGAAACCTTATAAATATTTGTTTTACCATATCTGATTTCTTCTGATTCAACAACTTTGCCAATAATTGTAATTTCATTATTGTAGCCGGATGCAACAAATTTAAATGCTTTGTTTGAATCAAGAATTGTGGTGCGGTTTAAGTATCGAGTAGGAAAATAATATAATAAATCATGCACAGTTTTAATTCCTATTGTGGCAAGAATTTCAGCTCTCTTTGGCCCAATAGATTTTAAGTACTGAATTTGGCTGTTTAAAGTAATTTGCATTTAATTAAATCATGATTTTGAGTTCATAATATAATAAAGAGAATATTGAAAAGTAATGTAAAATAATATTATTTAGGTTTAATATTATTAAATAGAAGATGAATTATAAATGGATTCACTATCCCAAAAGCTAATATTCCAACTCTGATTTCATTCCGCGGGACATTAAATCGTATGTAACTTTTATTGGGTCCTTTTCGTTAAAGAGAATATTATAAACAGCATTTACAATTGGCACATCAATTTGATGTTTAGCAGCTAATTGATGAACAGATTTACAAGTTTCCACCCCTTCGGCAACCATTTTCATTGATTTTAAAACTTCTGGAAGTTTTTTCCCCATTCCAATTTGTTCACCAACATAACGGTTTCTACTGTGTCGGCTCATACACGTAACAATTAAATCACCCATACCAGAAAGTCCAGAAAATGTTTCGGGGCGTGCACCAAGATGAATTCCAAGTCTCGAAATTTCTGCAATACCTCTTGTCATAATTGCAGCTTTTGTGTTATCCCCAAATTTAGCTCCGTCAATAATTCCAGCTCCAACAGCAATTACGTTTTTTAAAGCTCCTCCAAGTTCTACCCCAATAATATCGGTGGATGAATAAACACGAAAATAAGAGTTGGCAAATGCAGCTTGAATTTCTTCGGCTGTTTCAATACTAGTTGAGGCAGCAACAACTGCAGTAGGAATTTTTCTGCTAACTTCTTCTGCGTGACTTGGTCCAGAAAGCACTCCAATTGAATCATCATCAACTTCAAGAACTTCACTAATAATGTGATTTACGGTAAGTAACGTTTCCTTTTCAATACCTTTTGATACACTTACAAAAGTTGTATTTTTGAATGGGAATTTTTTCATTTGAACAAGAACACCTCTAATAAATTGTGTAGGGACTGCAATTACAATTAAATGTTTATTAAGTGATGCTTCTTTTAGCGAATTTGTAATTTCAATTTCTTTTGGTATGCTAACTCCTGGTAGGAATACTTTATTTTCAGCAAATTTTTTTAGTTCTTTTACATATTGTTTATTGTATTCCCAAAGTGTTACTTCGTGTCCATTATTAAAAAGGATAATTGCGAGTGCAGTACCCCAACTTCCACCACCTAAAACTGTAACTTTCATATTCAATTAATTTTTCTTTTTTGAAAGGGAAATTTTATTTTCATTTCCACTAAAAATTCTGGTAAGATTAGCTTTGTGTGTGTACATAACTAAGAAAGCAAGAAAAATTGTAAAAGGAAGAATTGTGTGATATCCTGAAATATCAACCCCAAAAATATTTTCACGAATAATCATAAATAATGGGACAGAAACTGCGGCGGATAACGAGCCAAGTGAAATATATTTTGAAACGGCAACAACAATTGCAAAAACAACTAAACCTAATAACATATCAATAGTTACAATTGAAACTAAAAATCCTAATCCAGTTGCAATTCCTTTTCCGCCTTTAAACCCTGCAAAAACTGTCCAAATATGACCAAGCACGGCAGCAATACCTGCAATAATTTGAACTAAAGTGAAATCATCAAAAGGAGTTGCATTTGGAAAAGGAAAACTACCAAAGTATAAACGCGAAACTAAAAGTACAGCAATTACACCTTTTAACGCATCCAATAAAATAACGAATAGACCATATTTCCAGCCTAGAATTCTGAAAACATTTGAACCACCAGCATTTCCGCTGCCATGATGGCGTATATCTATTCCTTTAACCATTTTGCTAACAATTATACTTGTTGGAATTGAGCCAACCAAATACGATAATATGACTACTACAATAAGATTTAACATAATTTCCTTTCAGTATTATTTAGAGTTACAGCAATTTATTAATTACTCAATCAACGTTCTTTAATATCACAAATATTAGTGAAAAGGTCAAGGTCTGCTTTAGAAGTAATTTTAAAATTATTAGGCGAACCTTCAACTATCTTTATTCTATTAGATGCTTTATAAAGCAGCATTGATTCATCGGTTCCAAAATATTTAATATTTTTAGCCAATTTCATAGCATCTAATAAAATTTTATACTTTGATATTTGTGGAGTTTGCACAAGATAAGTAGAATTTCGATCAATATATCCTTGCACAAATTGATTTCCAGAAACTAAAGTATCATTCGTTTTTATTGCGACAATTACATTATCGAAAGTTTTTGCTTGATTTATAGCGTTAGTTAAAATACTTTGGGAAAGAAGAGGACGGGCAGCGTCGTGAACTACAATTAAATCATCATCATTAGCGTTTGCAGATATTAAAGCATTAAAAACCGAATCCTGTCGTTCTTTGCCACCCTCAATTGTTTTATCTAGTTTGGAAATATGATACTTTTCCTTAATTACTTCCAATAAAGGAAAATACTCTGATTGTGCAGCAACAATAATTTTATCAATCAATTCAGATTTTTGAAATATTTCTAAAGTATAGGCAATAAGCTCTTTACCCCTAATTTTTATATATTGTTTGGGTAAAGAGCTATCTATCCTTTTTCCAATTCCACCAGAAGGAATTATTGCAAAAGTTGTCATAATAATTATAAAACTAACATTGCATCGCCATAACTTAAGAAGCGATATTTTTCTTTTAGTGCTTTTCTGTAACCTTTCATCATTAAATCGTAGCCAGCAAAAGCAGCAGTTAACATTAATAAAGTTGATTCTGGTTGATGGAAATTAGTAATTAATTTATCAACAATTTTGAAATCATATTCAGGGAAGATAAATTTGTCAGTCCAACCAAAATCAGGTTTTACGAGCCCATCAGCAGTAATACTTGTTTCTAACGCACGAGTTGCACTTGTGCCCACAACAAATATTTTCTTTTTAGCTCGCTTTGCTTCATTTATAATTTCACACGATCTTTCAGGGACTTCAAAATATTCAGAATCCATTCTGTGTTTTGTTAAATCTTCAACCTCAACGTGTCGAAAAGTTCCAAGACCTATGTGAAGAATTACAGTAGCAACTTTTATCCCTTTTTTCTTTATTTGTTTAACAAGCTCGGGAGTAAAATGTAAGCCTGCAGTAGGAGCAGCAACTGAGCCATCTTCACGAGCAAAAACAGTTTGGTAATCTTCTCTATCAGCTTCAATTGATTCTCTTTTGATGTAAGGGGGCAGAGGAGTTGACCCTAATTTTTCAATTTCCTTAAAAATATCACCAGATTCGTCGTTAAAGCGTACAGTTCTTCCTCTTGAAGTTGTGTTATCAATAACTTCGCACCAAAGTTTATCGTTAAAATAAATTCTGTTTCCAATTCTTACTTTTCTAGCAGGGTCAACAATTACATCCCAAATGTTTTCCTTTTTGTTTAATTCTCGCAATACAAATACTTCAATTATAGCATTTGTTCTTTCTTTCTTTCCAAAAAGCCTTGCTTGCATAACTTTTGTTTCGTTAACAACAAGTACATCACCTCTTGACATATAGTCAATGACATCGGAGAATTGTTTAGTTTCAATACTTTGATCAGCTCTATTAAGAACCATCATTTTAGAACTATCTCTTGGACTCACAGGATGTTTAGCAATTGCAGTTGCGGGTAGTGTGTATTTAAAATCAGTGAGTTTCATTTTTTACCTCAATTGTTCAAATTTATATGTTAAATTAAAAATAAATTTTGCGGCTGAGAATAATCAGCCGCAAAACATTTTATTTTCTTGGATTTTTAATAGCTGCTTGAGCTGCTGCTAAACGAGCTATTGGAACTCGATATGGAGAACAACTTACATAATCCAATCCAGTTCTATGACAAAATTCAACAGAAGAAGGCTCGCCACCATGTTCGCCGCAAATACCTAATTTGATATTTGGACGTGTTTCTCTTCCTTTTTTACAAGCCATTTCAACTAATTGGCCAACACCTTCTTGGTCAAGAACTTCAAATGGGTCATTTTTTAGTATTCCTTTTTCAATATAGATAGGTAGGAATTTACCTGCATCATCGCGTGAATAACCAAAAGTCATTTGCGTTAAATCGTTTGTTCCAAATGAGAAAAATTCAGCACTTTCAGCAATTTTATCAGCAGTTAAAGCTGCACGTGGAATTTCAATCATTGTTCCAACTAAATGCTTAATTGAATCATTTCTTTCAGCAAATATTTTTGCAATTGTATCTCTTACAATTGTTTCTTGCAATTTCATTTCTTCATATGTACCAGTTAATGGAATCATAATTTCTGGAATTGCAGTTATTCCTTTTGCTTTAAGATTAAGGGTAGCTTCAATAATTGCACGTGTTTGCATTTCGGTAATTTCTGGATATGTATTTCCTAAACGACATCCACGGTGACCTAACATTGGATTAAATTCTGATAAATCTTCAACTTTTTCTTTAATTTGTTTAGCAGAAACGCCCATTACATCAGCCATTTCTTGTTGACCTTTTTCATCATGAGGTACAAATTCATGTAAAGGTGGGTCTAACAAACGAACTGTTACAGGTAGATCGTGCATTGCTTCAAAAATACCTTCAAAATCTTTTCTTTGAATTGGAAGCAATCTATCCAATGCCGATCTACGTCCTGCCTCATCTTCGGCAAGTATCATTTCTCGCATAGCAATAATTTTTTCGCCTTCAAAGAACATGTGTTCAGTTCTGCAAAGTCCAATACCTTTAGCACCAAAGTTACGAGCAACTTTGCTATCTTGAGGAGTATCCGCATTCGTACGAACGTACATGTTTGTATATTTATCAGTCAATTCCATAAGTTTACCAAAATCACCGCTAAGTTCTGGATCAATAGTTGCAATTTTATCTTGATAAACTTCACCAGTAGAACCATTTAATGAAACCCAATCACCTTCATTAAAAGATTCACCTTTTATGGTTAAAACTCGTGTCCTATAATCAATTTTAATTTCGCCAGCGCCAGATACGCAACATTTTCCCATTCCACGAGCCACTACAGCAGCATGTGAAGTCATTCCACCACGTGCAGTAAGAATACCGTTTGCAATGTTCATACCTTCCAAATCTTCAGGTGATGTTTCAATGCGAGCTAAAATTGCATTAGGGTATTTTGCAGCTTCATCAGCAAAAAATACTAATTGTCCAGTTGCTGCACCAGGCGAAGCAGGCAATCCTTTTGTTAATACTTTAGCAGATTTCATTGCATCTTTATCAAACACAGGATGAAGAAGTTCATCAAGCTTATTTGGTTCAATTCTCATTAAAGCATCACTTTCAGAAATTTCACCATTTGCAAGCATTTCCATGGCAATGCGAACCATTGCTGCGCCAGTACGTTTTCCGTTACGAGTTTGCAATAACCACAATTTACCATCTTGAATAGTGAATTCTATATCCTGCATATCCTTATAATGGGCTTCAAGTTTGGTTTGAATTTCATCTAATTGTTTGTATACATTTGGCATAACTTCTTCTAAAGAAGGAAAGTTTTTTGCTCTTTCTTCTTCAGAAACACCTGCTAATTCTGCCCAACGCTTTGAACCTTCAAGAGTAATTTGTTGTGGAGTTCTTACACCAGCAACCACATCTTCGCCTTGAGCGTCAATTAAATATTCACCATTAAAAATGTCTTCTCCAGTTCCTGCATCACGAGTAAAAGCAACACCAGTGCCAGAATTAGAACCCATATTTCCAAATACCATTGCTTGCACGTTAACCGCAGTTCCCCAATCTGAAGGGATTTTATTCATTTTCCTATAGTAAATTGCTCTATCTGTCATCCAACTATCAAAAACAGCCATAACAGCACCCCATAGTTGCTCCCAAGGATTATCAGGAAAATCTTTACCAGTTTGCTTCTTTACTGCAGTTTTGAATTTAGGAACCAATTCTTTTAAGTCTTCAGTTGTTAAATCATTATCAACTTTAACACCTTTGGCTTTTTTTACTTCATCAAGAATTTCTTCAAATGGGTCAATATCTTCTTTACTTTCTGGTTTCATTCCAAGTACAACATCACCATACATTTGAACAAAACGGCGATATGAATCCCAAGCAAATCTTGGATTTCCAGATTTTTTTGCAATTCCTTCAACTGCAACATCGTTCAAACCCAGATTTAAAACTGTATCCATCATTCCTGGCATAGAAACACGAGCACCAGAGCGAACTGAAACCAATAGAGGATTATTTGAATCACCAAATTTTGCGTCCATAATTTCTTCAAGATTATTAACTGCAACTTCAACTTCGGGTTTAATTAATTCTACGGCTTTTTCTTTACCTTCTTGATTATATAATGTGCACACTTCTGTAGTAATTGTAAAGCCAGCTGGAACAGGAACTCCAATCAAACTCATCTCGGCCAGATTTGCACCTTTACCACCGAGAAGATTTTTCATCTCTGCTTTTCCATCACTTTTGTTACCTCCAAAGAAGTAAACATGTTTTTTGTCAGCCATTTGTTTTTCCTCCAAATGAATTATTGTTTATTTAATTAATAACATTTAAAATCTCTTTATTAAACTCATCAGCATTCTCAATTTGTAGTTCTATTTTTAAATAATAAATATCAATATCATCTAATTCTTTAGTAAATTCTTTTAATTTCACAAAATCCTTTTCGGTTGTAATTACTGAAAAAGAATTAGTTTCATAAAATTTTTTTCTAATTTGTTGAATTTCTTTTATGTTATATTCTTTATGATCCTGAAAAAGCATTCTATTTTGAATATTAATTTTACTATCTTCCAAAATTTTTAGAAATGAAAATGGGCGAGCAATACCGCAAACCACAAGACTTTTCTGTCCTTCGAATTCATTAATACTATAAAAATGTTGGTTCTTTACATCAATTAAACCCGAAGATGCATAGTTACTAAAAAACACTTTTTTACCAACCATTAATTCTCTAAAATTATTTGCAAGCTGTCTTTTTTCATAAAATTTTCTATTTATCAAAATAATGTCAGCTCTATTTATTGAAGAAAATGATTCACGCATTCTACCAAGCGGTAATACTTTTTGTTCAATGCTATTACGTTTCATTAAAAAACGTTGATCGAAAACTAAAATATTCAAATCACGTGCAATCCATCTATGTTGATAAGCATCGTCCAATACAATTGCTTTTACTCCAGTTTCGGCAATAAGCCTCTTTGCTCCTAAAATTCGTTTCTCAGCAACAGCAGCCGGCACTTTACATTCTTCAGCAACTTGAACAATTTCATCACCACTTTCACTTACCGAAAGTAATAATTTATTGCCATCAGAAACTAATTTAAATCCTTTGGAATTTCTTCCATAACCTCGGCTTAAAACACCTACATTTATATCATTTTTTTTCAAAAGTTTAAGTATATAAATTACCGTTGGAGTTTTACCAGAGCCACCAACAGTTAAATTTCCCACCGAAATAATTTTAGCTTTAACAATTTGCTCTCGGAAAATTCCTTTATTAAAAAGAAAATTTCTAAAAGAAATAATAGCAGAATATAATACCGCCAATGGAGAAAGAATTACTAATAAATATTTAAGATATTTCTTGGGCATCTTTTTGTAATTGGTTTAACAAAACATCACAGTTATTTATAATTATTGAAGTATCTTCTCTTGTCAATTCTGCATCAATATAAATTGGTTCAGAATATTTCAAAACTACTTCACTAAAAAATTTTGGGACTTCAAATTTGTCCCAACTATTGAAAACATATTTTTTTTTGTGTGCAACTCCACATAATATAAGAGGAATGTTGGCACGTTGTGCTGTTATTACAGCACCAGCTTTCATTTGTTTTGGTGGTCCAGTTGGTCCATCTGGTGTAATTGCAACCGAAAATTTGTTCCTACTATTCTCAAGTAAGGTATTTAAAGCTTCCTTTCCACCTATATGACTTGAACCTCTTTCAACTTTATAACCCCATTTAATTAAAGTGTTTGCTAACAATGAACCATCTTTACTTAAACTAACTAAAGCAGAAAAATTTTGGTTTTTATGAACAAACCAAGGCATTAGCATTGTTCCATGCCAAAAGGCTAGAACAAAATTCTGATTTAGGTTTAGCAAGTTCTCAACTTTATTGGAATTAATTTTTTTAATTTTCACAGTTTTACAAAGAGCATTTACAATGCTATGAAGAAAAATATTTCCAAGATTTTGTAACAATTTTTGTTTTATTATTTTAATCTTCATTAAGCATTTTATTAATTATTTGGGCAGCATTTTTTGATGCTCCGCTATTACCAAGTTTATTTTTAATAATTTCTAACTCGTCTTTTAAGCTTTCTATTGCTGAACTATCATTAAGTAAAGATTGAATAAAATCTGAAATTAATGTAGAATTAACATCATTTTGAATAAATTCGTGAACAACACTTTTACCAGCAATAATATTGGGCATTGCTATGTAATCAATTTTCACCAATCGCTTACCAAGTTCGTAAGTTAATTTATTTGTTGAGTAAACGACAACAAACGGAAGCCCAATAATTGCTGCTTCTAAAGTTGATGTCCCAGATTTGATAATTCCAAATGTTGAGTTCTTCAATAAATTGTAAGTATTACCTTTCACAATTTTCACATTATTATCAGAAAAAAAATTCTGAAGATATTCCACATCCAAATTTTCTGAACAAGCTACTACAGTTTGCAAATTATTATTATCACTAATAATTTGTGCGGTTTTAATTAATTCAGAAAGATGTTCTTCAATCTCGTGCTTTCTACTTCCTGGCAAAATTAGTAGAATCTCTTTATCAATTTGTAGCTCATCAAATAATTCTTTTTTTGACTTAAAATTAAATTCTTCAATTCGCTCAACAAGCGGATGTCCAACATATTCGACTTGAACATTGCCTTTTTCATAAAATTGTTTCTCAAATGGGAAAACAACAAGCATTTTATCAACACGACTTTTTATCTTTTTTATTCGGCTTTGATGCCAAGCCCATATTTGGGGTGAAATATAGTAAGCAATTTTAACACCAAGTGCTTTTAGCTTTTTTGCAATTCTTAAATTAAAACCTGGATAATCAACAAGAATTGCAAATTTTATTTTATTCAGTCTTACATGTTCAATTATTGCCTTTTCTACTTTTAAGATAAATGGAAGATGTTTTATTACCTCTACAAATCCTAAAAATGACATTTCCTTTATATGGAAAAGAGCTTCAACGCCACTATTTATCATATTGTTGCCAGCAATACCAGAAAACTGAAATTTAGCATTTAAGCTAAATAAAGAAGTAACTAACGCTGAAGCATGCAAATCACCTGATGCCTCACCAGCTAAAATCAATATTTTATTGTTGAAATTATCCATAGTTACTAAAAATATTATCCTTGAGCATAAACTACTTTTCTTTTAAGTTCAGCTTGATGTCTTTTTTTTATTTTACCGTTTTCTAATAAATTGCCAATGCGAGCAATTATGTCTTTGAAATTTTTGAAAGGTAAGTAGGAAATCCTTTCTTTTTCACAGAATTTTAACAGTGTTTTTTGCGCAAAAATATAATCGACATATTGAATTGGACAAGTATCAGAGTACCCATCACCAATATAAATTGTAATATCACTATCGCTACTATTTTCAATAATGTGGTTACGTTTACAATTTGCACATTCTTTACATTCTTCATCTGTGTATGGAAATGTAACAGTATGACCATTTCTGTTGAAAATTAGACTGTTTGCAAAATACTTTAAATTATTCAGATTATTATTAGCAAAGATCTTTTTTATATAATAATCCATTCCATCACTTAGGATAGTTAGTTCAATCATATTATCTTCACAAAATTGGACAAATTCTACAAAACCATATCTAATCTCTATTGTTGAAAGGAATTTATTAAAATCAGTTTCTTTTAAATCTTTAACTAAACCAAGAAGTTCAGTCCATTCTTGTGCAGAATTAATCTCTTTACGAACCCAACGATTAAAAATATTATATGCCTTATCGGAATCACCAAATTCCAAAAACATATTTTCACCAACATCTTTGGTTGTAATAGTTCCATCAAAGTCACAAAATATTTTTATTTGATCTTTTTTCATACTTCAATCTCATCAGTGAATCTTACACCAGCAAGTTTTGAAACTCCCTCTTCCTGCATTGTAACGCCGTACATAGTTTCGGCAGAATTCATTGTCCTTTTATTATGAGTAACAATAATAAATTGTGTATTACCACTAAAATCTTGCAATAGATTGGCAAAGCGGTCTATATTCGCATCATCAAGAGGTGCATCAACTTCGTCCATAATACAGAAGGGAGATGGTTTTACAAGATAAATTGCAAACAATAATGCGGTAGCTGTCAAAGTCTTTTCACCACCAGAAAGCTGCTCAATTGATGATGGACGTTTACCCTTTGGCTTTGCCGTAATTTCAATTTTAGCTTCAAGTGGGTCTACACCATCTTCAAGCAATAAATCAGCTTCATCTCCATCATCAAATAATGATCTAAAAATTCTTTGAAAATTTAGTCTAATTTGTTCAAACGTTTCAGTAAACAAATTTTTGGCTGCTTCATTAATTTCATCAATTGTTTTAATTAAATCTTTTTCTGATTCAATTAAATCATTTCGTTGAGTAGTTAAAAATTCTAACCGTTCGCGCTCTTCTTCGTATTCGGAATATGCAAGTAAATTAACTGGTCCAAGGTTTTTTAATTGCTGTTTAAAAGAATGAACTTCGGCAGCAACCTCTTTAAAATTAAATTCAGCATTATCAAATTCTTTAAATTCAAGCGAAATGGAATATTCCTCACTAATATGTTGAACAAGATTTTCAACTCGTAAATTATATTCACTAATTTTAATATCGTTGGAATAAATTCTATCCGAAATTTGCTGTCTGTCAATTCTATATTTACTTAAAGAACTTTCTAATTGAGTAGATTTTTCTTTAATCTCATTTAATCGCAATTTAATTTCATTTTCTTCTCCAACTAAATTGTCACGCACAGAATTTAAGTCGTCATATTCAATTTGATTTTCATCAATAATTGCTTGTAATGAATATAGTTCATCCTCAGTCTTTTCAATATCAAGCACGCGTTTAGCAATAGAATTTTTAATAATTTCGCGTTGCTCTTCTCCGCGTTTAATACTTTCTTTAGCGTTTACTAATTTTCCACGGGTTCGTTCCAAATCAATTTTCGTTTGGTTGTATTCTGCAAAAAATGAATTGTAGCTTTTCTCTTTTTCGCGCTGTTCATTCTCCTTTACTTCAAATTGAATTTTTGCTTTTTCAAAATCGACTTTAACTGCATCAATATTATTTTTTAAATCATCAATGTTTTTTGAAAATCTATTTGCCTCAGAAACAAGTTCATTAATTTTGTCTTGCGTATTTTCAATTTCGTCGTTCGCTCGCTCTTTTTTGAATTCAATTTGTGCAATCTGTTTTTCAATATTTGTCTGTTCATTTAATAAAGTTTTACCCTTATCAGATAAATCTTTTAAATCAATTCTGGAAATTTGTGTTTTTGCTAACGCAATTTCGTTAGCAATTTCTTCTAATTTTGATTCATATTTTGGAAAATCTTTTTTGAGATTTTCAAGATGTTGTTTACGTCCAAATAGAGTTTCATCAAGTTGTGGAAGTGACCCGCCTTCAATAATTCCATCACTTTTAACAATATCACCTTCAAGAGTTACAAAAGAAAATTTATTGTATTTAGCACGAAGTTCAAGAGCAGATGATAAATCTTTTGTAACAACAATATTTGAAAGCAATTTATCAAAATATGGCTTCCATTTTTTTTCTGAAATAATTAGTTCGTTTGCCCAATTAATAAATAAATTTTCTGAAGCTAACTTTTTTGCTTTTCTTTTTTTATCAAATTTAACCAGTTTATTAAGCAAACCCTTTTCGTTTGGGGTATCAAGCAAATAAAATGATGCTTTTCCTAATTCATTCTTTTTTAGATAACTAATTGCTTTGTTTAATTCATCAATTTGTTCAATAAATAGATTGTTCAAAACATCTTTAAGTGCAGCATTTAATGCTAACCGAAATTCATCTTTTGCATCACCTGCATCGGCAACAATTGTACTTTCACCATTAGACCAGCTCCCGTTTTCTAATAGGATTTTTGAACCTTTTGAAATTCCTTCCAAATTTGAGATTAGTGATTGCAGTAATTCCATTTTATTCTGAATTCCAGCAATTATGCTTTTCTCTTCCATTTCTTTAGTAAAAAGATTGGATAAATTTTTCTCGAGCTCTTCTTTCTCTAATTCCTTTTGAATAAACTCAGAATCAGATTCAATTATTCTTCTATCAACTTCTTCTTTTTCTTGCGTAAGTTCTTCTAAATAACCAACAGTTTTTGCAATATCGGAAGTAGTTTTTTGTATTATTTCTTCAAACTTTGATATTTCTCTATTTGTTCGTTCAAGTGATGATTTTGAATTGTTCAGTTGGTTTTCAATTTGTGAAATTTCTTTTTCGATTGAACCTACTTTTTCACCTTCCAATTTTACAATATTTCTGTAATTATCTAACTCATCGCGTTTATTTACAAGCGACTCCTGGTTTTCTTCAAGTATAACTTCTTTCTCTAAAACTATTTCTTCAAAACCTAAAAGCTCGTCTTGGTTTTTAAAAATCCTTTCTTCGTTTTCAGTTTTTTGTTCATCTAATTCAGAGAGTTCATTTTTATAATTATATAAATTTCGTTGTAGAACTTTATCGCGTTCCTGAGTAACTGAAATTTTACGCTGTCTTTCATGAAGTTCATTAGTGTTTTCCGATAGTTCGCGTCTTTTTATATTCCATTCGTCTTCTATTCCAGAAATTTTATCACGAAATTCAACTAATTCTGTTTCAATGTTTCTGGTATCTAAATCAATTTTTTCTCTTTGTAATTCATTTAATGATTTTGATTGTTTTAACTCATTTATTTGCAAAGTAAATTGAGAAAATTCTCTTTCAGCTAGGTCAATTTCTTTCTCACGAAGCACTGATGTTATTTGATTATGTTTATCTGCTTTTTTAGCTTGACGCGAAAGGGAAGTAACGACTTTATCCACTTCGCTAACAATATCGTTTACTCGCACTAAATCAACCTTTACATCTTCAAGACGTTTTAGGGTTAATCTTCTGCGTAATTTATATTTGTTTACCCCGGCAGCTTCCTCAAACATGTGTCTTCGTTCATCTGCTTTACTACTAAGAATAGTTTCAATCATTTTTAATTCAATAACAGAATAAGCATTTGTGCCCATTCCAGTATCCATAAAAAGATTAGTAATATCTTTTAGGCGACAGATATTTTTATTGAGCAAATATTCACTTTCACCAGAACGAAAAATACGACGCGTAATTGTTACTTCGGAGTATTCGGTCGGAAGAATTCCTTTATCATTTACTAAAGTTAGCGAAGCTTCGCACATTCCCATAGGCTTTTTTTTGCGGGTGCCATTGAAAATTACGTTTTCCATCTTGTCACTTCTTAGTGTACTGCTCTTCTGTTCGCCTAAAACCCAACGAATTGCATCAATAATATTTGTTTTCCCACAACCATTTGGTCCAACAATTCCAGTAATTCCACGATTGAAATTCACAACAGTTTTGTTTGCGAATGATTTGAATCCAAATATCTCAAGTTTTGATAGATACAATATTTTTCCTAAATCAAGTTTGCTTGGTTAAAAACACAAATTAAATAATAAATTGTTGAGTAACTAATTTGAAAGTAGAGTAAAAACCCAGCTAATAATATTATTAAACTAAAAAAAGTAAACAGAAATGCTTTCCCAGCACTTATATCAAAGATAACGTAAATACCTTTGACCACTCTGTTTGCAATCCATAACAAATAAACTAATAGAAAAATGTAAATATATCCATTAATTACATCTGCACTCAAAACTCTATATAAAACCATTTTAATTGGCAGCAATAATGCTAAAGGTAAAACTGCCCAAACGACGGTAAAAAATATACTTGTAAAATAAATTTTAATTTTTACAAAAAATGAAATCAGTAAGATGATTGCACTAACAAATAAAAACAATAATACACTAAACATAAAAAAGAAAAAGAAAGCCTCTACAGGATTCCAAGCAAAATAGTTTAGGCTTGAAATAAACGAGGGATTTCCAAATGAAAGCAAAACTTTTTCAAATAGAATACCGTTTCTAAAATAATAAAGAATATTTATAATCAATAGCGAATGAGCGCCAGCTAAAATTAACATTAAAAACACTGTTGCAACCCCAGATATAATTCTATGGTCGCGAATGTCTGCAAAGAAGTTATAAGATCTAATAAGAGCACGCGTTGCATCTTCTCTCAATTTTTTCTTTGAATTAACTAAAACTCCCATCAAAATTGAAAGTATTAGGCCAACAACAATAAAAAACATGGGTGAATCGTCCTTAGTACTTCCTATTGGAATTGTGATTCTTTGGGAGTTTGTAATTTTGGCTTTTATTACATTATAACTTGTTCTGTTTACATTTTTATCAACCCCTAAAATTCCAATGCTGTATAAATTATCCTCATCATATTTTGTATAGAGTGAACTAAAATCACCATAAAAATCAAACATTGTGTTTAAGAAGAATCCACCAGTATTTTTAGAATTGGAAAAGTCAATAATATTTTCGAAATATCTTGCTTGAGCTTCAAATGAAAATGGATTTAAATATCCATTTGTGCTTCCGTTATAATTTGGATAGGTAGCTTCGCTAATAAAAATATCTGCAGGATTAATATTAGAAGTTGAAATAACATTTTCAAATGGTTCAATTTTATCAAATATTTCAATTCCATATAAATCTAAATCATCAATTTTGTTTTGGGGAACCCCATTAAAAGATGCAAAAGTAATTATATTCCCAAATTTATGGACAGCCTTACTTAGTTTTTCAATTAAACCAAATTCAATATTAGAATCATGTAAATATCCACTTCCCACACCAATAACCATAGAGGTTGAATAGTTGGAATAAGATTTTACAAATTCATCAATAAATCTTTCAACACGAAAAGAAAAATTTTCATCCATAAAAATTAATTTTGGAGGTGAGTTTAATGGAATTTCGATAAATGGGATTAATCCAATTTCGGAACATATTTCAAGAGCAAAAGGATGTGGAGTTGATTTTGCAAAACGAACACTGTTAATTCCCATCCCTTTAATAATTTGCAAATCTTTTTTTAATTCAGAATATGAAATTAATTCACCAAATTTTTTATCAGAAGGAATATAAGTTACTCCCTTAATATCAAATTTGTTATTATTCAGAAAAATTCCATCAGAGCGTTTTTCAAATTTTACAATTCTTATTTCCTTTTTACTTAAGTCAACTAAAGAATCATTTTTGAACAATTTGAATTCTGCTAAGTATTTATTTGGATCATCAATAGTCCAAATTTTTGGATTTGAGATATTAATATTAATTGAGCTATTTTTTAATTCAGTATTAAATAGAGCTTGATTTACATTAGCGATAGATTTACTGCTATCACTTATGGAAACTTCAATTTTATATTTTGTGTTTTCAGAAGTAGAACCAAGTTGAGTTTTTAATTGAAAATTTAATAGGGCAGATTTAAAGTTATCATCAATCTTGGATGTATATTTTTCTATCTGAACATTTTCTTTTGGAATTATTTGAAGAAAGACATCTCTAGTTATTCCACTTGAATTTATTGGAAAAAGGAATCTTTGAAAAAGGGGAATACTAATTTGAGAATCCAATTCTCCTTCAACAACTACTTTGAGAATGTTTTTATTATCTGTTGAAATTAAATCGTTTGGTATTTCAACAAAAAAAGGAATGCTGCCACCAGCTTTTTTGAAAATAATGATATCATTAAATAAAATATCAGCTGAATAAGAAATACCTAAAAAATGAATTGTAAATTTGTTGTTTTTAATATTGAAACTAGAAAAATCTACTGCTTTTTGGAAAATAACATCTTTTCTTGAATTATATGTTGCAGGAACATTAAGTGCTACACCATCTTTCTCAGAATCTAATAATTTAAAAGACCAATTTTGGTTAAAAGGAATAATTTGTCGTGTAATTGTATTTGAATAATTTGGTGAGTTAGGTCGTAGATTTGAATCAATTTCTTTAATTCTTATTTGAGAGAGACAATTAAAATTTAGTAATATCAACAAAGCAAATAAGAATTTTTTCATATTATATATTATAATTTCCTGATTAATAAAATAATTAAAGCAGATACAATTAAGTTGCAATAAACTCAAAATTTAACTAAACAATATACTAATAAAAATGGGCTAAATCAATGTAAAAATGGGCTAATTTAATGTAAAATAAGAAGTTACGATAAGTTACTGAAGGATTTTTTTAGAATCATTATTCTAAAAAAATCCTTCGAGGAATTAAAAAATCCTCGAAGGATTAAAGATTATTCAAGCATTTTTTACAATATTTGCAAAAGAATCAGCTTTTAAACAAGCACCACCCACTAAAGCTCCATCAATATCTAATTGTCCCATTAGTTCGCCAGCATTTTCTGGTTTTACACTTCCACCATATTGAATTATTGTGCTTTCAGATAAACTTTCGGAATACATCTCTTTTAGCAATTTTCGAATAAAAGCATGTACTTCTTGAGCTTGTTCAGGAGTTGCTGTTTTTCCTGTGCCAATTGCCCAAACTGGTTCGTAAGCAACTATTGTACCTTCAAAATTTTCAGGCGAAATTTCTTTTAAACCTTTTTTAATTTGTTTTTTTATAACTTTTTTCATTTTGCCTGATTCTCTTTCTTCAAGAGTTTCGCCAATACAAAAAATTGGAATTAGACCTTCGGAGATTGCTTTTTTAAATTTTTTATTAATATCGCTATTTGTTTCACCAAAAAGTGTTCTTCGTTCTGAATGACCTAAAATTACATATTCACATCCAACACTTTTCAGCATTTTTGCAGAAATAGCACCTGTAAAAGCTCCAGAATCTTCGTAACACATATTTTGTGCGCTAAGACCGATATTTGTTCCACTTAACAATTGTGAAACTCTATCTAAAGCAGTAAAAGGTGGTGCAACTATTACTTTTACATCTTCACGGTTAAGTAGAATTTTTTTTATTTCATTAACTAATTCAATTGACTCATTTAAGTCATTGTTCATTTTCCAATTACCAGCTACAATTTTTTTTCTCATTTTCTTCCTTATATTTTATTCTACCGCTTCAACTCTTTTAATTTCTGGAATATCTCTCATTAAAGCTCGTTCAATTCCAGCTCTTAATGTCATTAACGACATTGGGCATCCAACACATGCGCCTGTTAGCCGAACTTCCACAATTCCATCTTCACTAACTGATACAAATTCAACATCGCCACCATCTGCAACTAAATAAGGACGTACACTTTGCAATGCTTGCTCAATCTTTTCTCTAATAATTTCAGACATTATAACTCCACCTATATGTTTGTTAAAATTTATAATTGAATTTCAACATCGCTCAATTTATCATTAGCATTTTTAATACTAATTTGAGCAGCAAGATTTCTTGCAATTTCAGTAATTATTTTTGCATTTTCAGAATCAGGTAGTGATACAACAATCGGAAGTCCACTATCACCGCCTTCTCTAATTCGTGAATCGATTGGAATTGAACCTAACAGTTTAGAATTCAATTTTACTGCCAATTTTTCTCCACCACCAGAGCCAAAGATGTCATATTTTTTCCCAGTATCTGGAGCAATAAAATAGCTCATGTTTTCTATTATTCCAAAAATTGGAACATTAACTCGCTCAAACATCTTAAATCCTTTTTTTGCATCAATTAATGATACTTCTTGAGGAGTTGTAACAATAACTGCCCCAGTTAGTGGAATTGTTTGAACTAAAGTTAGTTGAATATCACCAGTTCCTGGAGGTAAATCATAAATTAAATAATCCAAATTTCCCCAGCTAACATCAGTCATAAATTGTTTTAACGCTCCACTTGCCATGGGTCCCCGCCAAATAACAGGATTATCGTCATCAATCATAAAACCAATTGACATAATTTTAATTCCATGGCTTTCAAGTGGTGCAAGTTTTTTTGTTTCAGGGTCTTGAATTAAGCCAAATTTATTGCCAAGACCTAACATTAATGGCATAGACGGTCCATAGATATCAGCATCAATAATTCCTACTTTGGCTCCATCTTTTGCAAGAGCAATTGCAAGATTAACTGCAACAGTGCTTTTTCCCACTCCACCTTTTCCACTGGCTACTGCAATTGTATTTTTAACACCAGGCATAATAGCATTTTTGGATTGATTTAAATGTTCACTAACATTTGAACTCATGTCAATAATTATTTCTGTTGCCTCTGGAATTTCTGCTTTAATTGCAATAACACAATTATTTTTTATTGTGTCTTTTAATGGGCATGCAGGAGTAGTTAATTCAATATTTGCAGTGATTTTTTTACCTTCAATTATAATATCTTTCACCATTTTTAAGGTTACTAAATCACGCTTTAAGTCTGGGTCATCAACTTTACTAAGTGCTTTTAAAACATTTTCTTTATTTATTTGAGACATTTGTTTTTATTTCCTTTCAGTTAAAATTATACTTTTAAAAGTACAAAATTATATTATAAAAATTATGAAATGTGTATAATTATTTAGATTAAATATAAATTATTATTTCACTTTTTAAGTTTCTTTTTCTTCTTTTCACTACTTTTTGCATAGTTCATTAACCATTCTTGCAAGTTAATTTCGTTCTGAAAATATACTTTATGATTAAAAACATATTTTCCAGTTGGAAGTAAAATTCTTGCTTTTTGGTTATCTTTCAGTGAAATATTTAATAGTGTTTCTTTAACGGTTTCCTTTATTTCTTTGTTTTCAATAGGAAAAATTGTTTCAACTCTTCTATCAAGATTTCTTTCCATTATGTCAGCGCTACCCATAAAAATTTCATCTTGCCCATCGTTATAAAAGTAATAAACTCGTGAGTGCTCCAAAAATCTTCCAACAATGCTTCTTACAATAATATTATCGCTTAAACCAGGCATTTGTGGAACAAGGCAGCAAATGCCTCGAACAATTAAATCAATTTTAACTCCATTTTGTGATGCTTCGTAAAGTGCTGCAATAATTACTGGATCAACCAAAGAGTTTAGTTTAAATGAAATATAACCCATTTTGCCTGCTTGAGAATTCTCAATTTCTCTTCCAATTAATTTTAGGAATTCTTTGCGAATATTTAATGGAGCAAGCCACATTTTTCGATAATTCTTTTGTTCAGAATACCCAGTAAGGAAATTGAAAATTTCGGCAACATCTTCACATAAATCTTTATCGCTTGTCATTAAACCATAATCAGTATAAAGTTTTGCAGAAGAGGCATTATAATTTCCAGTTCCAAGATGTATATAACGCTGAACTCCACCATTTTCTTTTCTAACAATTAATGTCATTTTGGAATGAGTTTTTAGTCCAACCAATCCATAAACAACGTGAACCCCTACTTTTTCGAGAGCACGCGCCCAATAAATATTGTTTTCTTCATCAAATCTTGCTTTTAATTCTACCAGAACAGCCACTTGTTTATTAGCCTCAGCGGCTTGAATTAAATGCTTAACAATCGGTGAGTTTGGACCAATTCGGTATAAAGTTTGCTTAATTGCCAAAACATTAGGGTCACTTGCAGCTTCTTTTATTAAATCAATTACTGGTTCAAAAGAATCATAAGGATGGTGTAGTAAAATATCTTTTTGTTTAATAATGCTAAAAATTGAATCTCTTTCTTCATCATCAAATGGGGCTGGAAGAACAGGGTAAAATGACTTTTCTTTCAAATGTGGTAATGGTAAATCGTATAATGACATTACACTACTTAATCCCATTGGTCCATCAACAACTTGGGTTTCATAATCAGAAATTTCAAGATTTTCAGTTAAAATATTAATAAGAAATTCAGGCATATCCTTTTCAACAGCAAGACGCACAACAGAGCCAAACTTTCTTCGTTTAATATTTTCTTCAATTAGTGAAAGCAAATCGTCAGCTTCATCTTCCTGAATATTTAGGTCAGCATTTCGGGTAATTCTAAATTTATGAGCACTAATTATTTCTAAACTAGGGAATAGTGGTTCAAGGTTGAATTTAATTAATTCATCAAGCCAAATAAGTCTAACAGAAAATCCATTATTGGAAGGAGATAAATCTTTGTCAAGAATACCATCTAAGTTTATAATTCGAGGCAAAATAGAAGGAATTTTAAGTCTAGCAAAATGTAATTGTCCATTCGATTTCATAACTTGTATAGCAAGCGATAAGCTAAGGTTTGAAATATAAGGAAATGGTCTGCCTGGATCAAAAGCTAAAGGAGTTAAAACGGGATATATTTCTTTGATAAAATATTCGCTTAATCTTTCTTTTTCTTGATTGCTAAGTTTATTATATTGAACAAAATTTACATTATTTAGTGCTAATTCTGGAATAATTGTATTATTCCAATATTTTAATAACAAGTCAACTTGTGGAAGTACATTTTGTTGAAGCAAATTTAATTCTTCTGCAGGATTTAAACCATCGATACCACGTTCAATAATATTTGCTCTTATTTGCTGTTTAATTCCAGAAACTCGAATCATATAAAATTCATCAAGATTTGTAAAAAAAATTGAAATAAACTTTATTCTTTCAAGCAAAGGAAGTTCGGAATTTGTTGCTTCTTCTAAAACGCGTCTATTAAATTCAACCCAGCTTAAGTCTCGTGAAAAAAAATTTTCTGTTTTAAAGTATTTTTCTAAATATTCTTTATTCAATTTCATATTATTTCAGTTAAAAAAATTAAAAAACTTATTATTTATTTTCATCTTCAAAATTGATTTTCTTTGCAGAAGAATAGTTGTCTAAATTATAATGAATTTCTCCATTTGGAATTGGTAGTTTTATAATAGGAACATTTGCTTTTCTGAAAAACTCAGTAGCTAAAGTATCGTGATAATCAGAAAAAACAATTATTTCTTTAATTCCAGCAGCAATTAATGCTTTAGAACAAGTAGTGCACGGCATATTTGTTACATAAGCTTTGGCTCCAGAAGTATTAACGCCATGTGTTGCACACTGAGTAATTGCGTTTATTTCGGCATGATTTGTTCTAACACAATGATTATCAACAATTATGCAGCCTTCATCCTCACAATGTGCATCACCCGGAATCGAACCATTGTAACCAGTTGCTAAAATTTGTTTATCTTTAACTAAAACACATCCAACATGCATTCTTGGACAAGTAGCTCGCTCAGATACAAGCATAGCAACTTTTAAAAAATATTCATCCCAAGATGGTCTTTTTTTATTTTCTACCATTAAAATAATCTCAAAATATTTAATAATGACAGCTAATATAGTTAATATTAAAATAATTTGATAAGAATTTGAAAAAAGAGATTCTTTAAAAGAGGGAAGGCTACCAAGGTAGAGGGCACAACCTTAGTAGCCTGATTTTATAACAAAAAGATACAAGACCTTTTTGCTACAAACTTACATTATATTAAAATTTATTGTGAAAAAAGGGAAGGCTACCAAGGTAGAGGGCACAACCTTAGTAGCCTGATGTATAACAAAAAGATACAAGACCTTTTTGCTATAAACTTTACAATAAATATTATGAACAAAAATCTATGGTGTAATAATAGTCAAGGTCTTCAATTAATGCAAGAATAAAATTATTGTTTTTTATCTTTTTTTAAAATAATTTGAAAAACAGTGCCTTCTCCTAAAATAGTACTTTTCACAAAAATTTTCCCTTTATGGTAATCTTCAATAATTCTTTTTACAAGTGATAGTCCAAGCCCCCAACCTCTATTTTTTGTGCTATATCCAGGTCTAAAAACATCTTTTCTGTTTTTTAGGTCTATTCCTTTACCATTATCAGAAACATCGATAATTATATTATTCTCTTCTTCTTTTATTTCAAAAGTAATTAATCCATTTTTTGACTCAATAGCATCTAAAGCATTTTTTATCAAATTTTCAATAACCCATTCAAAAAGGGATCTGTTTAAAGGAAGTGATACATTAGCAGAATTTATAATTCTAATTTTAGTTTTTTTACTCGAGATTGGTAGACGCCTATTAAAATAATCAATTACAGACTGAATAACTTCGGTAATTTCAGTTGGAACTAGTTTTGGTTTTGAGCCAATTTTTGAAAAACGATCGGCTATTTTATTTAATCTTTGTAAATCGTTACTTATTTCAGCGCTTATATCTTCAACTTTATCTGGATTAGATTTATTGATTTTTAATATTTCATTCCATCCCATGAGGCTTGAAATTGGAGTACCTAATTGATGAGCCGTTTCCTTTGCCAAGCCAACCCAAATATTACTTTGTTCATTCTTTTTTAAGTAACTAAAACTAAAGTAAGCAATAATAATAAACATCATCGCAAAAATAATTTGCAAATAAGGGTAATATCTAAGTTGGGTTATTAATACAGAATTTCCATAATAAATTTTATTTAGCACTAAACTATCTTGGCTGTATACAAAAATAGGATTATTGAATTTACTAAATTCTTCAATTTTGGTTTGAATAAACTGAATTTTTTGATCTTCTGTAAGAAGGGAATCAATTCCTAAATTTCTAATTCCACCAGTCATTCCATCTAGCGAAACATTATTTTTAGAATCTGTTAAGATTAATGGGAAATCAATTCGTTTAATAACATCGAGTAAAAATGTAAAATCTTTATCTGAAGCATCTAATTTAGCAACTTGTTGCAAACTTGAAGCGAACAATTCTGCAACCTGCTTTTCCCTAACTTCAATTTGTGATATTAAAGCTTGAGTATAAATAAAGGTGGCTAAAGCAATAATTGTTGCAAAAACTAAAAGTATTATTTTAATTTGAATTGAGCCAGGTCCACCAGACATTTTGCTATTCATATAATTTTCAATCTAAAACTATAAATTTTTTTAAAAAATCTATAATTCTATTGTTTGACTTCTTTTTGGTCCAACCGAAATAATTGATATTTCAAAACCAGAATGTTCGCTAATGAAACTAAGATAATTTTTAGTTTCAATTGGTAAATCTTCATATTTTCTTATGTGTGAAATATCTGTTTTCCATCCTGGAAGAATTTTATAAATAGGTTTAATTCGCTCTAATTGATTTACTGTTGTTGGAAATGCTTCAAGAGTTTTTCCATCTAATTCATATGCAATACAAACTTTTATTTCATCAAGATTGCTCAAAACGTCTAATTTTGTAATTGCAACTCTTTCAATACCATTAATCATTCGGGAATATTTAAGTAAAAAAGCATCATACCAACCACATCTTCGTGGGCGTCCAGTTGTAGCTCCAAATTCGGCACCCCATTTGCGAAGTTCGTCGCCTTCTTCACCTAATAGCTCTGTAGGAAATGGTCCTAAACCAACTCGAGTTGTGTAAGATTTCACAATTCCAAATACCGATGAAATTTTTGTGGGCGGCACACCAACTCCACTGCAAGCTCCGCCTGAGGTAGGACTGGAAGAGGTTACAAATGGATAAGTGCCATGATCAATATCTAAAAGTGCGCCTTGAGCACCTTCCATTAAAATTGATTTTCCATCGTTTATTGCATTATTAAGAAATGTTGGAACATCGGTAATATATTGAGCAATTAAATTGCCAAAAGCGAGATAATCTTTTAAAATAACTTCAACATCAAGTTCTTCTTTATTATATATCTTTTTTAGTATTTCATTTTTTTCGGCAACATTTCTTCTAATTTTTCTTTCTAATTCAACTTTGTCTAATAAATCAACAACTCTAATTCCTTTTCTATCAAATTTATCAATATAACAAGGGCCAATTCCTCGTCCAGTTGAACCAACTTTATTGTCACCACTTTCATTTATTGAATCAATAACTTTATGATATGGCATAATAATATGCGCATTGTGGCTTATAAATAATCTATCATTAAAATTGAATCCATGTTTTTGCAAAAAGTCAATTTCATCAAGAAGTGCTTGAGGATCAATTACAACTCCATTTCCAATAACACATTTAATTCCGTCACGTAAAATTCCCGAAGGAATAAGATGAAGAATAAATTGTTGATCTTCAATTACAATTGTATGTCCAGCATTTGCACCACCTTGGTAACGAGCAACAATATCAAAACGTTCGCCTAAAATATCTACAATTTTTCCTTTACCTTCGTCACCCCATTGACTTCCAACTAAAACAGAAACACTCATTTTATTCTCTTAATTTATTTCAGTTAAAAACTTAATCATTAGCTTTAAAACTATTAGCAGCTTCATCAACTGAATTAAAGTTTTCAAAAATAGTAATTAGTTTTGTAATAACTAATAAGCTGTTTATTTTATCGGTAGCGTTAGCAAGTTTTAAAACTCCACCTTTATTTTTTACAGAAGTATATCCACTTATTAACATACCCAAACCGGTGCTATTCATAAATTTAACACTTCCCAAATCTATTATTATATTGGATTTTTTTTCATCTAAAAGACTACCTAAAAGATCGTGAAATTCTTGGGCTTCTGGACCACCCATAACGTTGCCTTTTAATGTTATTACAACTGCACCATATTTTTCGCTTGATTTAATACGCATATTAGCACCTTATAATTATTTTTTGAAATTATGTTGATAAACTTAGTAAAAAGATAACAAATATAATTAGATTATTTTGTAACTTACAAAAAAGAGTTTGTAAAAAAAGGTTAAAAAATTGTTTTTTTTTATAGTTAACAAATTTAATATTGGAACATAGTTTGTCTTATGTCGTCTAAAATTCCCGTAGTAAATAGTAGCTTGTCAGATAATGATTTAGAAATTGAGGATCAAGATTTTATTCTGATTAGAGAGTATATAAATGGTAACGAAAAAGCCTTTGAACGATTAATGATTCAGCATAAGGATAAAGTTCGTAACCTTATTTTTCTTACATTAAATGATTCTGAATTTGTGGATGATATTTCGCAAGATGTTTTTATCAGCGTTTATCACAAATTGTCTGAATTTAGATTTGAGTCGAAATTTACTACTTGGCTCTATAGAATTACTGTCAATAAATGTCGTGATTATTTGAGGAAGAAAAGAGTAAGAAGCATTTTTGTCCCAATTGCAGATGCCCACGAAAATGTTTTTTCAACAGGAATTCATGAAGACATTGATATACCTGGTTTAGTTAGAAAAGCGATTAATAGATTGCCCGAAAAATTAAAAATTCCTCTTGTTTATAGAGATATTGATGGATTAAGTTATAACGAAATTGCGGAAAAATTAGATTGCGAAGTTGGAACTATAAAATCAAGAATTTTTAGAGCTCGTGAAAGTTTAAAAGCAATGCTTGAACCTTACCAAAAAGAAATGAATAGATAATTTTTATTTGCAGTGTTTAACAATATTTTGCAATTTTAGAAAAAAATAAAATGAATTTACCCTTAAAATTACGCCAAAATATTTTTGCAGTTTCAATTGTTATTTTAACTGTAATTCTACTTGTTATTTTTAAAGTACAACAATCGGATGAATTAAATTTCAAAAATGGTGATGTTATTGACCAATTCTATTCCGAGACAATTAAGCCTATTTTCACATCTGAATCATTTGATAAAAAAGAAGTTATAAATTTTGCCTTAAAAGGTGATTTAGTTCTTGATGAAAAGGCAAAAAAAGTGCTTCAACTAAGAAGCGATTTTAATGGCAAAGAAGTTGTAGGGATAAAGAATGAAAAATTATTATCAGTGAATAATAATTATGATAAAGTTGTAAACGGTCTTGAACTTAGTGAAAAACGAAAAATTGAATTAGATTCAATTTTAGAAAATTATTCCCAAATTTTATCACAATCAATTTACAAGGATGAAAATAATTCTTTTGCAATTGACCCAAATATTGGATTGGTGAGATTATCGTTGAATAAAGACCTTTCAAATTTTGTTTCTCAAAGTAAAAACCATGAAAATATGAATTTAACGGTTCTTAATGAATTATTAAAAGGCAAACAGAAAAATCAAAGCAATGGCTATTTGGTATTTACACCCGATACAGTTTTTTATAGTGAATATGAAAAAGTTGAAAAGATAAATGAAAATATTACGAAAAATAAAAAAATAATTGAACTCAAAAAGTTGAATTTAGAAAATGAAAAAGCATCAAATCTTAGTAAATCAAATCCAAATATTTATATCGATTCAAACATAGTGAATATTACTTTAGATAATTTATTAAACATTGACAGTTTTAAAGAACTCAATTTTTTTAATAAAACTATTGATAGCACTAATAAAAACATTAAACTTTCGTTTGAATTTTCTGACGATACGACCAACAACATATTCTTAAAATTTAGTTATTTGGATAGTGCAAATAATAAAATTAACTACGAAATGAATTCAGATGATATTGGGAATTCTGTTTCAAATTCCATGAAAATCTTTAGTGGCAAAAATCTTAACGAATGGATAGAATACGGAATTAAAATGGATTCAATTTCAAGAAAAATTGAACAAACAAAAGCTTCAAATGAAATTAAAAAGGACGGCTTTTGAAATCTCTAATAAGCAAAATTTTAGATGGGAATAAAAAAAACAAATTAGAAAAATTTCTTTTTTCAATAGTTATTTTAGTACTTTTTAAAATTTTCTTTCCTTTGATTAATGCAACAATTTTAGTTCTTATTAACGAAATTTTAATTTTCAGTTCACTAAGTTTAGCATTTCTTTATTTTGTAGAAATAACCTCTACTAAAAGCGATAACCCAATTTCTTTAACATTAAATATTGGAGTTTTAAGTGCAGTTTTATTCTTTATAATATCACTTTCATCTGCAATATTTGATACAATTGAAAACATTGAGGATGTGAATGGTGTTATTTACACATTTTCTTCAGTTATAATAACACAATTATTTATACTTTTTGCTGTTTATATTCTATCCTCTTTTCAAACGTTTTATTCAATGCGACAAAAAAGAGATAAAGAAAACTATTTTAACTACCTTCTAATAGCAATTCTTTTGTCATCTTTTTCTGGAACAATTAGTGGAATTTATCCTGAGCTTCAATTTGTTGAAAAAACATTCTTTTTTATCGCCATCGTTCTGGTGGTTTTTAACTCTTTTCGTGTTTCTTGGATTGCTTTTTTAACCAAAAAACAAAAAATAGTAATCCTTTTAACTTCAATTATTGTTTCTACATTGTTCGGGCTCAATTTTGCAATGTTTTTTGAAAATAATATAATTGAGCAAATTGTATCCAATTTTTCACCAGGCGTTAGAGTTTCTTATAGATTAATTATGCTTTACGGAAATATCTACTTTGGAATTATTTTCTTTACCACACTTTTCCATTTACCAACAGCAGGAGCTTTTGACCAAAAATCGGAAGAAATAACTTCGCTGATTGATTTAAGCAAGCTAATGACTCAAGTCCTTGACTTTAAAGAACTTGCTGATAGTTTAACAGATGCAACAAATAAAGTATGTAATTCTGATTCAGCCTGGTTAGTAACAATTGAAAATAACGAAAGGAGTTTAGTTTCTGTTAATAATATTGGCTATTTAGAAGCCCAGAATATTTCGGATGAGTTACTTTCCGAATTTAATGGTCAGTTGACTGATATTATATCAATGAATAAAAAACTTATTAAAATTAAACTTAAAGGCGATGTTCGCACATACGTTTTTCAAGCAATTATTGTTGCCCCATTAAAAGTGCATGGAAAAACTAATGGATATTTATTTGCTGCAAAACGTCAAAAATATAAATTTGAGCAAGATGAAAAAAAAGCTGTTGGTGCATTTGCCGATTATGCTGCCATCGCTTTGGAAAATGCTAAATTATTCAAAGAATCTGTTGAAAAAGAGAGAATGGAAAATGAGCTTGAAGTAGCTCGAAATATTCAATCAAGAATTTTACCAAGCGAAAATCCTAAAAATGACAGATTAGAAGTTGATGCTTTGTTTGTTCCAGCCTTTGAAGTTGGCGGCGATTATTATGATTATTTCCAGTTAGGGAATAATAAATTAGGTTTTGTTATTGCCGATGTATCAGGCAAAGGTGTAGTTGCATCTTATGTTATGGCAGAAGTTAAAGGAATTTTTGAATCACTTTCTCGAGTAATTCACAATCCAAAAAAACTTTTAATTGAGACTAACGACATCTTAAAACGTAGTTTAAGTAAAAATAGTTTTGTTACAGCTCTTTATGGAATAATTGATATTGAAAACGGAAAACTAAACTTTGCTCGTGCTGGACACATGCCTCTGTTAATTTGTTCCGAAGGGAAAATTAAGGAATATTTACCAAAAGGAATTGGTTTGGGATTAGATTTTGGAACAATATTTAGTTCCAATATAGATAATATGGAAATTGAGTTAAATAATAACGATATTTTAATGCTATATACTGATGGTGTTACCGAATCACGAAATTCTGCAAATGAGGAATTTGGATTTGATAGACTGATTCATGTTTTTGAATCAAATTATAACGGTGAGTTATCTAATATTACAAGAAGTATTTTTGAAGAAGTTTCAATTTTTTCAAAAGAAGAACAGCAACATGATGATATTACATTAGTACTTTTTAAGTGGAAAAATTTAAAAAAATCATTGGAGAAGCTTAATGGCTGATTTTAATGTTTCATCAAGAATTGATGGAGACGTAAATCTAATAGATGTAAAAGGATATTTGGACGCACATACTGCACCAGATCTCGAAAATGAATTCAATAAGTTGATTGAAAGAAAGCGATTCAAAGTAGTTGTCAATTTCAGTGAACTGAACTATATAAGCAGTGCTGGTCTTGGGGTTTTTATGGCTTATGTAGAAACAATGCGTGAGCAGAGCGGTGACATTAAATTTTCGAATTTAAAAGACGATGTTTATAGTATTTTCGACTTGCTCGGTTTTCCAGTTTTGTACGAGTTTTATAAAGAAGAAAAAGAAGCTATTCAAAAGTTTAGATAATTCAAAATAGTGAAACCAATGTTGAACATATTAAAAAATGAACTTACACTTGAAAGTTCTACAGATCATCTTTCTGAAGTTAGAAACTTTGTTGAGGTCAATGGAATAAAAGTGGGTTTAAATAAGCAAACAATAGCTCATATTTCTTTAGCTGTTGATGAAGCTTGTACAAATATTATAAAACATGCTTATAGCAACGATTTAACTAAAAAAATTAAAATAAAGATTAAAACCTCAGAAAATAAATTTACTGTTATAATTACCGACAGCGGAAAGCATTTTGACCCAAATAAAGTGCCTGAGCCAAATATTGAAAAAATTCAAAAAATGAAAAAAGGCGGAGGTTTGGGTATGTTCTTAATGAAAAAACTAATGGATGAGGTGCATTATAATCCCAAAGCAAATGGTAACGAACTAATTTTAATAAAAAATTATAATTAGTGTTATGGAAAATGCAATAAATAAAAGTACCTTACGAAACTTATCTGCTCTTGTCGATTTTGGAAACCTAATAAATTCCTCACTTGATACAAAATTTATATTAAATAATTTGCTCCTAACATGTTTTGGAAAATTTCATACAACTAAAGGACTTTTTGCAACATGTTACAACAACAAATTACAATTTTCAATTAGTAAAGGTTTGGGTGGAAATTACAAAGAGGAATTTCCAGAAACCGAAATTGATGATTATCTAAACTCTACAAATCTTAAAGAATATTTAATTAAGAATAAATTAGTTCACTCACAAGAAGTTTATTCGGCTAATAAATTAATTGGAGTGTTGTTCCTTGGTGAACGTTTAAGTGGTGATAAATATTTTGATGAAGATATAAAATTTTTGCAGACTTTTTTAAATATTACAGCTACGGCTTTAGAAAATTCGATAAGTATTACACAATTAAAAGAAGTTAACAGAAATCTTGATAACAAAGTGCACCAACTAAGTTCACTTTTTGATTTAAGTAAAGAGTTTGGGGGAATTCTTGAAATTCCGTTGGTCAGCAAGCTTTTAGGTTTTTCAATTATTGGCCAATTGTTAGTAACAAAATATGCTATTATAATTTTCCGTGATAACAAGCATGAAATTATTGAGTCAAGATTTGATATTGAAGTTTTAGAACAAATTATTACTTTATTAAAAGCTGAAGATATTACTAAACCCGTTATTTGTAATTCAAAATTAAATGCTTCACAACACCTTCTTTTTTCGATGGGAATTGAACTAATTGTACCCATGCAAATTAAACAAAAGACAAAAGGCTTAATTTTATTAGGAAGGCGAAACACTGGTGAAAGTTTTACAAAATCCGATATCGAATTTGTATCATCTGTTGGCGGATTGGCAATAATCTCAATTGAAAATAGTATTTTGTTCAAAGAAACGTTGGAAAAACAAAAGCTTGAAAAAGATTTAGAAATTGCAAAAAAAATACAAAGAAATCTTCTACCAAATAAACTTCCTAAAATGAATAATTTTGAAATAGCAGCTTTTAATAATGCCGCAAAGCAAGTTGGTGGAGATTACTACGATGCAATTAAATTAGCCGATGGAAGAATATTAATTGCAATTGCCGATGTTTCTGGAAAGGGAGTTCAAGCCGCATTATTAATGGCTAATCTTCAAGCTTTTTTGCAGGCAATTAGCAAACAAAACAAAGAACTTATAGAAGCGTCTAACTTGTTAAATGATTTAGTTAGCGAAAATACATCTGATGGAAGATTTATTACATTCTTTTGGGGAATTTTAAATGATGAAAATCTTCAATTTGAAAGCGTTAATATGGGTCATAATCCTCCGTTAATTATCCGTAATGGAGAAATAATAAAATTAAGAATAGGTGGAATGTTAATGGGAGTAATGCCAACAATAACTCCTTACAAAAAGGAAACTACTCAATTAGTTAAGAATGATTTATTAATTTTGTTTACTGACGGAATAACGGAAGCAATGGATGAAAAACAAAATGAGTTTTCAGATGAAAAATTAGAGGAACTTTCACTTAAATTAAAAAGCAATTCAGCCGAAAATTCACTTAATAAAATTTTGAATGAAGTTAATAAACATACCAAAGGTACTGAGCAATCAGACGATATTACGTGTATTGTAATAAAAGTAAAGTGAGAAATTTTGAATAGATTAGAAAACATATTTCCAAAATATAGAAGCAAAATTATTGCTCCTCTTGTTTTATTACTTTCTGTTCTAGTTCTAATTCAATTCTATTTTATTTTTGAAATTACTCCTCAACCTAACGATGAATGTTTGTGGATTGAGCAAGAGGTTTCAAAAGATAGCATTGGCTATTTTTTTGATGAAGTTAAATTTAATGGTGTAACTTGGAATGCCGGAATTAGAGACGGCGACCAACTATTAAAAATAAGTAATAAACCAATTCGTACACTTTCTGAAGCAAGTTATATTTTAAATTCTATGTCTATAGCTGATTCAGCTATTTACACTGTTTCGCGAGATGGTGAAATTTTTGAAACTAAAGTTGAAGTTAAAAAACTTATTCAATTTGGTGGGCTTTCATTTGCCTTGCTTGGTCTAATTTGGTTAATTGTTGGATTTATTGTTATTAAATCAAAAGAAAATGGTGAAACTCATATTATCTTTTTTGGAATTGGAATTGCTTTTGTCTTTTTTGCATCTTTTAATTTATTAATTTCCTCAAATATTAAAAATCCTTTGTTTAATATTCCCATTCTCATCCAAATTGTTGATCATCTTTGGACAATTGGAATTTTATTTTTACCATTTCTAATTGTAAAATTTTTCTGGATTTTTCCTAACAAAATTGAAAGATATAACAAAGTATGGCTTAATAAAGCACTATATGCCATTCCATCTTTCATGTTCGCAATTCTTGTTTATGTTAAATATAAATTTGTTTATCCCGGGGCTATTAATTCAATATATTTTTATTCTATTATTTCTGCGACTTCAATTATTTTGGTTTTCGTTGCTGCAGTAATCGGGTTCATTTCTCTGTTTAGTAATTATTTGAGAATTGAAAACAAAAAAGATAGAAAACCAATATTTCTTATTTTAGTTGCTTATGCAATAGGAATTTTAGCAGCTATTTATTCTTTTATTTTAGTAAAAACTGGCTCACCGGCAATGATGTACAATCAACCAGAATTTTTTATGCCAATTATTCTAGTTGCTTTGCTTCCAATTGCGTTTGCTTATTCAATTTTCAAATACTCTTTATTAGATGTTTCAGATGTTGTTAAAACTACTTTACTTTATGGATTAGCAACGGTTAGCA